>NZ_JBFTEN010000019.1:0-22794 GCF_041154185.1 Wolbachia endosymbiont of Tettigetta isshikii
AAATCTATTTTCTATAACAAACTGGTTTTTATTGCCCATATGACTGGGTAAAGTTGCAAAATCACACAAATAAAAAATTTTTAAAAAACATAGTTGATATGAGATTAATTCTTGAAATGCTTCATTCAAAAATTCATCGTAACAAGGTGTACTTTCATGTCCTAGTTTTGTTCCATCTTCATTTGAAAGCTGTAATCTATAGTTACCATCTTCATCATCTATTAGGTCAACATATCTGAAATCACCTTAAGAATGTTTATTCCACCAATAATAATCATTATTGTCTTGATTGGTTTTAGGTTCAAATACGTACAGTGTACCATCTTTATAAAAGAAGATATTACAGTTACACAATTCACAGATTTCACTTTGATCGCTTTCTTTGATAATAATAGGAACGTAAATTTTATCATAGTCATCATAGGTGCTTTTTTTCAAAGTAAGTCTCAATTCATCATCTTTGTATTCTGAGATATTAAAGTTTCTGTTAAAATGTGAAAATGAAGATAGTGGCAGAATTGTTATAAATTTTTCTGTGTCTTCGCTAGAGCTAACTACTTTGTCATATAGAGCAAACTTATATTTACCTTCATGTTTAATTACTTTTACATTTATAAAATGGCTTGGCAGTTCCTGTAATTTCATCTTACTCTGGAAATCCTTTAAGGAATATTCTTTATTGTTGTGAAATGGCAGATGACGCTTAATTATTTTGCTATCACCCTCACTTGCTACGTATAGGTTTTCGCCTTCATTATCTAGTCTGTGTGTAAATATATATGGATAAGAGAAAGAGATTTGTTTATCTTGTTGATCTTTACTTACTAACTTTATTTTATAATACTCTTCACCTCCAATATAAAATGGTTCTCCCTTTTCTAATTTAAAAATATCTTTTACATTACTCATAAATATCTCACAATAAATTTACAATTATCAATATTATAATGTCTATTAGTTAATTTATTGTTAAACTAATATATACTATAATTGCAATAACAGATATCATTCGCATAAGCTTGCGTTGTTCTGCTATGCAAATAGTGCGATACATGAACATTGTGATTTGCAGGTATCTGCTACTTTCATGACACCCTTTCTTGCGGAGATTGCATTTAATATGCCTTTATGTTTAAGAAATTTATTAAATGAAAAAAAAGGCAAAAGAAACTCCGTTAGCTAGTTATTTACTATCTATCTTTTAAATTGGCGTTTTTTGCTTTAACAAGCGCGTTTTACCTATATTAGGTAAAAACCTTGAAAGTTTATAAAGACATGAGGTGCACATACGAAAAATTAAACATGAGACGCCAAATACAAAGTTTCCTTTGTCATTTTAATCTGCAGATTACGAAGTTAAATGAATAGCTTCAGTATCATTATAGGTGTAATGGCGAAGGTTGTCAAGTAGTTTTTTTATGGGCATGTGCTTAGCGCTTCCAAAACTGGTTTGATATGTGAGAAGTCTATTGGGCTAGATCTAATCAGAGAGAGGACTTTCTTACTTTTTCCTTGCTTTCGTTTTCATTTCTCACAATCTTTTTTCCACTTAATATATCTTTGATTTCATCCCCTGTTAAAGTCTCAAACTCCAGCAGGTTTTCAGCGATAAGTTCCAGATCTTTGCGGCGTTTGGTCAGGACATCCTTTGCTTTTTCATAGCATAAAGATACAACTCGTTTTACTTCCTCATCTATGAGCTTTAGAGTATCTTCAGAAATTATATCAGAACCATGCGCGCTTTGTTCACGACTATGATATATCGGTCCTACCTTATCGCTCATCCCCCATTTTGTTATCATAGCACGTGATAAATCAGATGCTTGTTTTATATCCGAAGATGCGCCGCTTGTGATTTTATCATAACCAAAAATTAGCTCTTCTGCTACTCTTCCACCCATAGCAACGGTTATGTCCGCTATCATCTTTTCTCTTGTGTGAGATACGCTGTCTGTTTCCGGCAATCTCATAACTAAACCTAGGGCTCTACCCCTTGGAATGATAGTTGCTTTGTGTATTGGATCGGAGGCAGGCATATTAATAGCAACTACTGCGTGACCAGCCTCATGGTAAGCAGTGAGCTTTTTTTCTTCCTCTGTCATAATTAAGGAACGCCTTTCCACGCCCATCATCACTTTATCACGTGCATATTCAAAATCATCCATAGTAACAATTTTCTTGTTTCTTCTTGCAGCAATAAGCGCAGATTCATTCACTAGGTTTGCTAAATCGGCACCTGAAAAACCTGGTGTTCCTCTTGCAACTGTTTTTACATTTACATCTGGTGCTATCGATATTTTCTTTATATGTGTATTTAATATCTTTTCACGACCATTTATATCAGGCAAAGAAATAGTGATCTGACGGTCAAAACGACCAGGTCTAAGAAGTGCTTGATCTAAAACGTCTGGACGATTGGTTGCAGCAACTATTATCACACCTTCATTAGACTCAAAACCATCCATTTCAACTAATAACTGATTTAATGTTTGTTCTCTTTCATCATTGCCACCACCAAGACCAACGCCACGATGCCTGCCCACTGCGTCTATCTCATCTATGAAAATTATACATGGAGCGTGTTTCTTTCCTTGATCAAACATATCACGCACACGACTTGCACCAACACCAACAAACATTTCGACAAAATCAGATCCAGAAATGCTAAAAAATGGCACATTAGCTTCACCCGCAATCGCACGAGCAAGTAGGGTCTTACCAGTCCCAGGAGAGCCAATCAAGAGGCACCCTTTTGGTATTTTTCCACCCAACACTTGAAATTTTTGCCTTTGTTTAAGAAAATCAACAATTTCCACCAACTCTTCCTTTGCTTCATCAATTCCAGCAACATCGTCAAATGTCACTTTTTTTCCGCTAGTCATGAGCCTAGCTTTTGATTTGCCAAAGCCTATGGTTCTGTTGCCTCCTGCTTGTGTTTGTTTTAAAAGAAATAGTAATAACCCGATAAAAATAAATGTTGGGACCCATTGAATAAGTAATCCCCCAATGATGCTCATCGCAGAATCTCCAGTTGAAAAGGAGAATTTCACTTTTCTGTCATGCAAATTTTTTATTAAGTCGCTATATACAACACCACTTGAGTTAAAGCTTGACTCATCTCTAAACTTGCCTTCAATGTTCTGATTTCTTATGACAACACTTTCTATGTCACCATCTTCCAGCCTAGTTAAAAATTCTGAAAAAGGTATAGTTGTTTTACTTTTTCCTATATTTCCGCTGAACTGGATATAAGCGACCGAAACAAGTACAACTATTACTAACCAAATCAGTAAGCCTTCTAAAAATTTCTTCATTGTTATTTTTGACTAAATATCAATTAAGTTTACCAGATTTTGCTTTATTATACTATTAGTAATGCATTGAAACTTACCGTTATGGATATTTTCTTCATCATAATTTATATGAGAATAAGCCAGTACCTTTTCATCTTTTAGCACCACAGGTAAAGAGTAAAAAACCTCAGAACAGCAATTATAATCCTTTAAAAACGTAGGGATCTTATGTGCTTTCTTTAACGGTGCAATAGTTACTGAGCACTCCTGATCCCCAAGTATTGTGCAGCTGAATCTGTTATCCCATTCAACAGGACCATTGAGTGGCAAATTTACGGATACTTCCTGTATTTTTGACGGCTCTCTAATTACCAATATGCTTTCTTTGTATTTCCTTATTTTACACTCAGAAAGCGTACAATGAAGATCGTTATCCTTTTGCGATATTTGGTTAAATATTGTAATAAGATTATTATATCTTGGTTTATAGCGTTTACTGCTGATTACCATTATAGAATAGAGCAGAAGCCTTAAGGCTATTTCTTCAGGCAATTTATAAAATTCACTTAGTTTGATTTCAATGTAACCAAGATCATGAACATTAACACAGTCATTAAACGCAAGACGCGTGTAGTGCATCAACGCTTTTGCAGCTCTTTTCATGTGAAGAGCTGTGAGGCATATTCGCTCTGTTAAAGTCTTTTGATTATCACTTACTTTAAGCAGGTTACGGTATAACGTGCGCCTATACTTCAAATCTTGATTACTTCTGTCTTCAACCCATCTTAGCCGATGGAAGTTTGCGTATCTTTCTATTTCACTACGACTAAAACTCAACAATGGTCTTACTATGCAAATGCCATTCAAAAGGGATTTGTAATCCATAGATGACAATCCATCTATGCCGCTACCACGTTCAAGCCTGAGTAGAAACGTTTCTGCTTGATCATCTTTATGATGAGCAATGAGTAGGTGCTCAACATTGTTACTTTTGCACCACTTCGTTAGCAGCTTATATCGTGCTTTTCGTGCTTGTGATTGAACATTACCTTTAATATTTTGTTTCTCCAAGTTTAATATGAACGACTCCTCTACTCCAAGTTCTTTTGCATAACCTACAGCAAATTCGGCTTCCTCCTGAGACTCTGGACGCAATGCATGATTTACTGTTAATGCTATAGGAGGAGAATATTGTCTTTTTTTTGTCCAATTAATCATTAAACGCAATAAAGTTATACTGTCTATACCACCTGACACTGCAACTGCAACTTTATTGTTATGGATAGCAAAACCTTTGATTACACCTTGAAATAATGACTCTAATTCCATTATTTCTCTTGCATAATTTGCTTTCTTAGGTCAATTATATAGAAAATAACACTTGCTAGATTCCGACAGCTGTGTTCTTTTGCACCCTTCCTCCCTTACAACCTCAGCACCTTAACTTTATACTATTCCAAGTGCTTTTATCTTTAGTTATCCCAGCGCTTGACACTGGGATCTATTAATGCAAAAAACTATTTCTTTGCTTCAGAAAACGAGAATTCCACCCTACGATTTTTAGCATGCCGTTTTTCATACTTGGAATTTTTAGAGTCGTCTTGTACATAAACTAAAGGCTCAGTTTCACCTCTAGAAGCAGTTTTTATTCTGTTTTCTAGATAAGGTGTACAACTAACCATAAATTTCTTAGCTGCATCTGCCCTTCTCTCGCTCAATGCAACATTGTACTCATAAGAACCACGATTGTCAGTATGACCAGTTACAGTAACCTTCATATCAGGGTTATTTTGCAATACCTCCATTACATCGAGCAATACATCTGCACCTGCCTCGCTAATATTAGATTTATCATAATCAAAAAAAACTCTTTTTTCACCCATCTGTTTAACAACAGAGTTCATTTTATTTGCTGTGTTCACTCCTTTCTTTGGACAAGAGCTTACACCAGTAAGCAATAAACAAAAACAGCACATTACAACCAACCTACTCCACATCACTAAACCTCCATAAATTTTAAATATAGTGCGTAACTTTAAGTTTTAGTATTTAATAATCTCTCTATAACAGTATAGTCAAGAAAAATAAAATACTAAATACTTTTCTACAGTCTTACAATTAATTTTCTAATAAGGCGCTAGACTTTTGGTGGAAAAATCTAGTAAAGGCACAGAATACATAATTTTTTATTGTACTTTGAGTAAATATACTTTTAACTTTATTATTAATCTAATACGATATTAAATAGATGTTTTCTAAAAAATGAACAAATATGAAATCTCATAAATTTCTAGAGGAAGTATTGTGTAAGGTAAAGAGTATTGAAAATACGCTAAAAGTACTAAGCCAAAGCCAATTAAACGTAGAAGACAAAGTTGAGCAAATGGGTCTTCTAGAAGAAATTAAACATGAAATTATTTCTCATGACATAATAAAAGAATCATTAATAGAAGCAAGTGCTCTTGGCAATAAAAGGAGTGTTAGCAATCGGCAGCTAAAATTAATGGAGAGGATGCATAAAAGCAGCAGTGCTGTTCCTATCGATTTAGTAAAGTCTTTATCCCAGGCCAAAGTTGAGTGCCAAAATTTATGGAAGCTATCTCAGTCTGAAACTAGCAGCTTGGAAAAGCTGAAAAAACGCTTTGCTGATCTGGTTAAGCTTGTTCGCGAAGTGGTTTCTATAAAATCGCAGCAGTTAAAATGCTCACAATACGACTCACTGCTTGCTGACTATGATTTTGATATTACAGAAAAGAGCATAAAGGAAATATTTCCTAAGGTAGGCAAATTTTTTTGTGAAAGTGTAGATAAAATAATTGAAAAGCAAAAGAAAGACAAAGCTGTTAATATGCAGAAAGTTGCTACTCAAAGGCAGATTGAACTCGGCTCGCTGTGTCTACAGAAAATGGGTATTACATTATATCACACTTCTTGTTATCACCCTATAGATTACAATGAATCTGATTTTTGTTGCGGTTTGTTTCTACTTTTACGATGTAGTGGCCATGAAATTTATCGAAAATGTTTAGCGCAAAATTCTGTAAGCAGCCCAATTACAGAACACGTTATTTATGAAACCCAAGGATTGTTCATGGAAAGGGTGATTGGAACATCCAGAGAATTTATTGAGTTTATTCAACCATATATAAAAGAGAAATTTGCTATAAAAGGTAAGACTAATGCAAAATTTAGCAGTGTTGAGAATTTGTACTTGGTTTTCAATAAACCAAATCTTTCTTCCCTTTTAAAGAATGCGGATGAACTTAGTCTGTTAGCTCATATCATGCTGAGGACTAGGTTAGAACAGAATATAATAAATGGTACGTTAGAGGTCAAAGACCTCCATGATGCATGGTTGGAAGGTATGAAGCATTATAAAATTCCAGTAAAAGCTAAAAATGAACTAGACACTTATTTTCAAGATGAATACTGGGCAAGCGGGATCATAGGATATTTTCCTATTAAAATTATAGCTTTAATTACCGCTGTACAGATTTTTTCTTTCATTAAAAAAGATCATTACGAGTTCTTAGGTGCTATAATGAAAGGAGATTTTAGTTTACTTATCAGTTGGTTATCCCAAAATATGTGTAGTACAAAGTATGGTTTTTCGGATCTACTAAAAAAAGTAACAGGCAAGGGGTTAGACGTTGAATGCTGTGCCAATTACTTATCTGAAAAGTATAATTTGTCTCAATAAAATATTTTTTTGAGTTGTATATGAGTTTTTCAGAAATTAACTAGAAAATTTTGCAACATTTTCACTTTCAAAGGTTTATTCGCTAGCGATATTGCTATAGATCTTGGCACTGCGAACACTTTAGTTTGTCAAAAAAATCAAGGAATAGTGCTTGACGAGCCTTCAGTCGTAGCAAGAATAAAGGAAAAAGGAAGCTATGTTCCTTACGCTTTTGGTAAAAAAGCTAAAATAATGCTAGGGAAAACGCCTGGAGAAATAGAGGCAATCAGGCCATTAAAAGATGGGGTCATTGCTGATTTTAAAAGTGCGGAAGATATGTTAAAGTATTTCATACGCAATGTAAATACAAAACTCACTGTTAATAAGCCTAACATTATCATATGTGTTCCATCTGGATCTACTCCAGTTGAAAGACGTGCTATACAAGATGCAGCAGAAAGTGCTGGTGCAAACGAAGTATTTTTGATTGAAGCACCAATAGCTGTAGCAATTGGTGCTGGACTTCCGGTTACTGAACCTGAGGGGTCCATGGTTGTTGATATATGAGGCGGTACAACTGAAGTTGCAATTATTTCTTTAGGAGGAATTGTTTATTCACGATCTGCCAGAGTAGGTGGCGATATTATGGATGAAGCAATAAGATCATACATTCGTGAAAACCATAAGTTATTGATTGGTAAAACAACAGCTGAAAAAATTAAGAAAAGCGTAGGTTCGGCTAGTCTACCGGGTGAAAGTAATAAAGAGGGAATAATGGTTAAAGGTAGGGACCTAGTAAGCGGCATGCCAAAAGAAATGCTTTTATCAGAATATCAGGTTGCAGAAAGTTTAATAGAGCCTGCGCATCAGATAATTTTTGCTATTAAAACAGCATTAGAGAGCACTCATCCTGAACTTTCTTCTGATATAGTCGATAAAGGGATAGTTTTATCTGGTGGTGGTGGATTATTACGCAATTTAGGCAAAGTTATTAGTGAAACAACAAAACTGCCAGTGCGTGTGGCAGATGACCCGCTTTGCTGCGTTGCCTTAGGTAGTGGCAAAGTGCTTGAAAACATAGATTATTTCAGTCATGTTTTATTTAAGCAAGATTAATTATGATGACTTGTCTTTAAGGTAGTTCATTTTACAGCAAGCTCTATCTCAAGCACAGAGATATCATACAAGTAGCTGGCACTGGGATCCAAGATACTACTTTAGTAATAAATATTTAAAAATTTACCAAGCGAAAAAAGGCAAAGAAATCACGAGTGGCGAGTTTTGACTCTATAATACTTTAAATTGGCGCTATAATTTGATACAATCCGCCAAAAAATACCCCGAGTTTTTACTGAATTTTGTCATTGAGCCTGCAGATCAAAAACAAGTTTTAAGTCAGAAATACCCTTGTTGTTATAATAAGGGTACTGGAGGAATTCGTCAAGTAGTTTTTTTCGTTTCTATGGCTAAAAAATGTAAATCCAGCTAGCTACGGCAAAGGTGTTGTTTTTCTCTCATAAACTTGACATGAAGTAATATTGTAGTTAATAGTTAAACATGTTCACTTAAATTTGTCGTTGATAACTAGGATTAAATATGTTCATTTCTGAAGTTTTTGCAGCAGATGCAGCTAGTAATGCATCAAGTGTTGGTGCATCTTTTGCTAATTTTATCCCATTGATTTTAATAGTTGTGGTGTTTTATTTTTTTATTATCCGCCCACACCACAAAAGATTAAAAGAACTCAGAAAGATGATGGATCAAGTAAAACGCGGCGATACTGTTGCTACTTCTGGTGGACTAATAGGCATAGTCAACAAAGTTGATGAAGCAAATGCACAATTTATAGTAGAAATAGCACCAAAAGTTGAGATAAAAGTCCTAAAGTCCGCTATATCTGAAGTTTTAAACAAAGAGGCTCAAGCCAAACCAGCTGAAAAAGGTAAAATTGAGAAGGACGACAAAAAGAATAAAAATCAGCCAGATAAAAGTAAAAAGGGGCAAGACAATAAAAACAAAAGTGCCTAATAACTCTAAAGAAAGGTTCATTTGGTTGTGTGTGGAATACTCAGTGTGTAAGTAGCGGTGATTCAGTAATACAAGCTTTGCTGGCCGGGTTGCAGAAATTCAAATACAGGGGATACGATTCTTCAGGTATAGCAATCATAAACAATGAAGGCAAAATAGAGGTTAAAAAATCAGAAGGTAAAGTCGAAAGATTATCTGAAGTTGTTGGCAACAGCAAGATATCTAGCAGCACAGTTGGCATAGCACATACTCGCTGGGCTACACATGGAGTTCCAGATCTTAAAAATGCTCACCCTATTCATACAAATGATGTTGTTGTTGCCCATAATGGTATAATTGAAAATTACAATTTGCTGAAAAGGGGACTAGAAGAACAGGGAATGTCGTTTCATACTGACACCGATACAGAGGTTATACCAAACATGTTAACCCTATATCTCAATGGAGGGTTGTCATCTGTTGACTCTCTATTTAAGTGTTTAAGCAACTTACATTGCTCGTTTGCTTTGGTCCTATTGTTTGCAGAATATAGAGATGCTCTATTTGTTGCAAAAAGAAACCTACCTTTAGCGATAGGTTATAACTGCAACACCGTATTTGCCGCATCTGATTCTAACACCTTTAATGCACTAGTGGACAGAATATCATACTTAGAGGATGACGACGTTGCGGTAACAAAATCTAGCGTGGTGAGTATATACAACAACGGTGCACAAGTTAAACGCAGTATAGAAAACAATAGTTCAAGCAACTTTCTAATCAGTAAAAATGGTTACTCCAGCTTCATGCTAAAAGAGATTTTTGAGCAGCCTTATATATTAAACAAAACAATAAATCAATTTTATAAAAAGTATACAGAGATAATATCCGTCAACAAAAAACTATTTTACGATCTGAGTGACATTACTATAGTTGGATGCGGGTCATCTTATTTTGCTGAGCTAATAGCAAAATATTGGCTGGAAAGCATTGCCCAAGTTCGAGTATATCTGGAAATCTCGTCAGAATTTAGGTATAGCAACATTAAGTTAGAGAATGGAAGTATTGGATTATTCATCTCATAATCTGGCGAAACTGCAGATACCATGGAAGCATTGCGCTATGCAAAATCACAGAAGCAAACAATCATTAGCCTAACTAACACATTCAGCAGCAGCATTGAAAGAATCTCAGATATCGTGTTACATACTCTTGCTGGACCAGAAATTGGTGTTGCTTCAACAAAAACCTTTTCTGCGCAACTTGCAATTTTAGCATGCCTTGCCTTAGAGCTTGCAAAAATAAAGGTACGTTGGATAAAAAGAAAATAAAGCAACTGAGCAATGCTATCAACTCTATTCCAGAATATATTGAGCATTTTTTAAATGCGATGAAGATACAACATATATCAGACAGTATATCAGAGCATAGCAGCATTATTTTAATCGGCAGAGGAAGCTCATATGGAGTTGCAATGGAAAGTGCATTGAAAATAAAGGAACTTTCGTATATTAATACCATCTGTATTGCAGCGGGAGAGATGAGGCACGGTTCGATTGCTTTAATAGATTCATCTGTACTTGTTATAGCAATTATTCCATATGACAATTTATTTTTTAAAACTCTGTCCAACATACAAGAAATTATAGCGAGAAAAGGCAAAGTGATCTCTTTTAGTGACAAGCAAGGAGTGCCGTTCCTAAGAGAGATTTGTAAAGACGTAATACAACTACCAGACGTTGATAATTTCATCTCTCCAATCATCTACAGTGTTGCCATGCAATTTCTTGCTTATACTACCGCAGTCAAGAAAAGATTGGATGCTGATTGTCCAAGAAATTTAGCTAAGTCTGTTACGGTTGAGTAGTTCATTTACAGTCAGACACACAACTGTACAAACATTATAATATGAACATAGTAAACGATGCCACTCCAGCGCTCCTTCTCCTGTCAGGCTCAAATCACAATGTTCGTACAGTTGTGTGCTTGACACTGGCATCTGGAATGTTATTTTAGTCATAAATATTTATGAAATCTACCAAATGAAAAAAAAGACAATAAAACACCGAGGTAGCTAGTTATTCCGCTCTCTATTTTAAAATCCGGCGTTTGGTGCTGTCTTAAACGACTTATAAGCGCGTTTCAGCTTGTATTGGTAAGAACCAGAAGTTTTAAAAAGACATGCAGTGCACATAGTGCGAAAAATTAAACAATAGTACGCCAAATACAAGCTTTCTTATCATTTTAACCTGCACAGATTGGGAAGTTAAACAAATAGCTTTAGTACTATGATAAGGGTAACAGCGAAGGTTGTCAAGTAGTTTTTTAGTTCTGTTTTTATGGCTAAAAAATCTGAATTCAGCTAGCACTTGGGTGATATCATTCTTGTAGGACTATGTTTGTGTAATTTCCCATAATAGTTAAAAAAATTAGTAGAAAGTTACTGTAAATTCACGTATTTTGAGGCTATAATATTCAAAAATACGTGATGTATGGATGATTTTATTGGAATTAAAGGTGCAAGGGAGCATAACCTGCAAGGTATAGATGTTAATATACCGAAAAATAAATTAGTTGTTATAACCGGGCTCAGCGGTTCTGGCAAATCTAGCCTTGCGTTTGATACGATTTATGCAGAGGGCCAGCGTCGGTATATAGAGAGTCTTTCGGCTTATGCACGTCAATTTCTCAACATTCAGGATAAACCAGATGTTGAGTCGATTACAGGCCTCTCTCCTGCAATATCTATCAACCAGAAATCGATCTCAAAAAATCCAAGATCAACAGTTGGGACCGTTACTGAAATTTACGACTATCTACGCTTAATATACGCACGGATAGGGATTCCTTATTCACCTACAACTGGACTGCCAATAACGAAACAAACTGTGTCTCAAATTGTAGATACTATAATGGCGTTACCTTTAGAAACTAAAGTATATATACTCGCTCCCATCGTGCGTGGCAGAAAGGGAGAACACCTCAAAGAGATATTGGAAATTAAAAAGCAAGGATATGCAAGACTAAAAATAGATGGTAAAATACATAATATAGATGATTTACCTAAGCTCGATAAAAACAAAAAGCATGATATCTTTGTGGTTGCAGATAGGGTGTCAATATCAGATGATATAGGAAATCGGCTGCCGAGTAGCATAGAATCAGCATTAAGACTTGGTCATGGCTTAATGTATGCAGAAATAGTGAACTTGCCTGATAATCATAATTCCGAGTATAGAAATGATCAAGTTTTAACTTTCTCAGAAAATTTTGCATGTCCGGAGTCCGGCTTTACTCTTGAGGAAATAGAACCAAGATTATTTTCTTTTAATAGCCCCTACGGTGCATGTTGTTCATGCAATGGGCTTGGTAAAAAGCTGGCTATTGATATAAAGCTGATAGTGCCAGATGAAACGCTCTCAATATCTGAAGGTGCTTTAAGGCCAGTGGGGTCAATGCTCCGTCAAGTGCATACAGGTTATGGATTTCTAAAAAATGCAATCCTGTCACTAGCTGAAAATTGTAAACTCAGTCTTGATGTTCCGTGGAAGAACATAGATCAAGTAGCGAAGGATGTGATACTCTTTGGTTCTAAAGAAATGAGATTTCAAGGTTTAGTTAGTATATTAGAAAACCAGATGGATTATGATGAAACACTTATTGAGCGATATTGTTCTGTTATTTATTGTAAAGAATGTGCTGGCTATAGATTGAGAAAAGAGGCACTTACAGTGAAAATTGATGGCAAACACGTAGGTGAAATATCCAGGCTCAGCATCGATGAATCCCTTAAATGGTTTGAAAATCTGCCAGGCAAGCTTACAGAGCAACAAAAGCAAATCTCAAATAAAATATTAAGTGAGATAATCAAGAGGCTAACATTTTTGAAAAATGTAGGGTTAAACTACCTTACACTTGACCGCGAGTCTAGCACACTCTCTGGAGGTGAAAGTCAAAGAATCAGACTTGCTTCACAAATTGGCTCTGGTTTAACAGGAGTGTTATATGTGCTTGATGAACCCTCGATAGGCCTTCATCAATGCGATAATGACCGATTGATTGCCACGCTTAGGAACCTGAGAGATATAGGAAATACTGTAATTGTTGTTGAGCATGATAAAGATACAATAATGTCTGCTGATTATGTAATTGATATTGGGCCTGGAGCTGGTGTAAACGGAGGAAAGATTGTTGCAGAAGGAACGACAGATCAGGTGCAAAGAAATCCAGAGAGTATAACAGGTCAATATTTGAGTGGAAAGAGGGAAATCTCAATTCCAGAAAGAAGAAAACAAACGACTCAGTTCATAAAGGTAATTAATGCGTGTGAGAATAACTTAAAAAATATAAACGTTGAATTCCCTATAGGGAATTTTATTTGTGTTACTGGAATATCTGGAGGGGGAAAGTCAAGTTTAGTTATAGAAACACTATACAAATATTCAGCACACAAGATATATCATTCATCAGCAAAGTATGGCAAGTGCAATAAGATAGAAGGCCTTGAATATGTAGATAAAATTATAGAAATAGACCAGTCGCCAATTGGTAGAACTCCTGCATCAAATCCAGCGACATATGTTGGTATGTTCACTCATATAAGAAACTGGTTAGCATGTCTTCCAGAGTCGAAAGCACGAGGTTACAACATAGGTCGATTTTCATTTAATACTAAGGGGGGAAGATGTGAAGCGTGCAAAGGTGATGGACATTTAAAGATAGAAATGCACTTTCTGCCGGACGTTTATGTGAAGTGTGAGCAGTGTAAAGGTCGGCGATATAACCGAGAAACGCTAGAGATCACTTTCAAAGAAAAATCAATTTCTGATGTACTTGATATGACGATAGATCAAGCTTGTGATTTCTTTGAAAACCTTCCAATAGTAAAAGAAAAGTTAGTTTCTTTACAGGAAGTGGGGCTTGGCTACATAACGCTTGGACAACCTTCAACAACATTATCTGGAGGTGAAGCACAACGAATAAAGCTGTCCAAGGAACTATCAAAACGATTTACCGGAAGAACATTGTATATTCTTGATGAGCCAACGACCGGATTGCATTTTGAAGATGTAAATAACTTACTAAAAATGCTCCATAAGCTAGTTGATTTGGGAAACACTGTTATAGTTATCGAGCACAACTTGCACGTTATAAAAACTGCAGATTACGTAATAGACATTGGCCCAGAGGGTGGAATAAAAGGCGGAGAAGTAATCGCTGTAGGAACTCCAGAAGAAATAATAGACATACCAAGAAGTGTTACAGGCAAGTATCTTAAACCGTACTTATCAAATAGAGCATAAACTATTTTTTAATTATATTAGGCTACGCTGCATATTTATAATTTGGGTAGGGTAATGTTAGTATATGAATATTTTAAAAGGTATGTCCAATATGGAATTGTGCCTGCTAAGAGAACAGAGAATCACACACTAGTTCCAGAAAGTAGTTTCTATAAATCTGTACATTATATTGATAACGTACTAGGACCTATAAAAGATGGCATTTGCGGAGTTAAGATTAAAGATGATCATAATAATCAATACATAGTAAATCGTGAGTATGTAGATTACAGAGCAGAGCAAGTGTACCCGTTGTGCCAATTTGCTGCTTTCTTAGTAACTAGCATAGTATTGCAGCCTTTACTTTTGACAGTAGCATATTTGTCATACTTTCCACTCAAGTTATTTTCAAAAATAACAGCTGGCAACTGTTTAAAAGCAAGTGCAAGATCATTGATCGATCATTCAAACATATTTTTAGATATTGGACAGGAATGCGCTAGTGCAGTGTCCGAAATATTTAATAAGATTGTAAGTTACGTCTGTGCTGCTGTCGTTTGGGCTGCTGCATTGATTATAACTCCACTTGTGTGGGCTTGTAACAAAGTAGAAAGTAAGCTGAGTGAAATACAGGAACCAGAAAAAACCTCTTTAGTCAATGGCATACCACAAACTGAGTTATAATACCCCAACCTTCGTTATTAGGAAAACAAATAAAATATATTACAAATTTGCTTATACCTCCAATTATAGGCAAAACGGTTGTAAGTTGAAAATGTGATATAAAAGAAACAAGAAGGAAGATAACCTATAAAAATGTGGTTATCGCAGGCTTGAGCGACCGTAAGAACGCTAACTATGGATTAGCCGACGAAGAAAGAGTTGAAAATGGAAGGTTTTTTGCGTTGTAAAGAATATGAAATAAGTGTAGAAAAAATGTGAACTAAAAAGTTAATAGGAGATCTATGGCGAGTATGTTCAATTTCTAATCTGTTTTTCAGATAACCAAATACAGTTTCAATGATAGATCTTTTCCTCAGAAGAATCTTCTCATTTAGCAAGATTAATGCGTTTTTCATACTTTTTTTTATCTTGGTAACAAGCTTTAAATTTCTATCAAGTAATTGTAGAAATAAATCTTTTTGGATATAATCTTTATCCCCAAGTAATAAACCTACTAGCTTTTTGGTTAGATCGGGAACTGGTTTTCTGTCATCAACATTACCTTTTGTCAACCTTGAATTTCACCCTTTTCATTAATTACCATATGTAGTTTGAACCCATAAAACCAGCCATAAGAGCTCTTGCTTAATTTTGCGATTCCAGCAAAAACTTTGTTTTTGGATATTCTTTTCGCATGCGATAGGAGTTGAATCAACATAGTTGATATCTGGGATCCAGTTTTCCATAAAATGATGCATTTTAACATAATTTTTATACTTACCTACTTGATAAAATTCCTAGATTCCAGCGTCACGCGCTGGAATGACAAAGTTATGGGTGTCATCCAAGTAGCCCCTCTTCTTGTCATCCCAGTACTTGATACTTGGACCCAGGATACTACTTTAGTAATAAATATTTAAGAAGCTTACTAAACAAGAAAAAAAGACAAAAGAAACCCCATGGTAGCTAGTTATTTACTTTTGTGTCGAAATGTTGGCGTTTCTTTATCCTAAACGCTTAATAAGTGCAACTTAGCTGCTTTTTAATGCAACTAACCTTAGCCATAAACATTTAAGAAATTTACTAAGCAGAAAAGAAAGCAAAAAACCCCGAGTAGCTAGTTATTCACTATCTATCTTATAACATTGGCGTTTTTGATGTCTTAAACGACTTATAAGCGCGTTTCAGCTTGAAAACCAGAAGTTTTATAAAGACATGCAGTGCACATAGTGCGAAAAATTAAACATGAGACGCCAAATATGCTAAGTTTTTTCTCATTTAATCTGCACAGACTGAAGATAAACAATAGCTTCAGTCTCATCGTAAGGGTAACGGCGAAGGTTGTCAAGTAGTTTTTTAGTTCTGTTTCTATGCCAGTGCTGGATGACGAGAAATTCATACTTATGACAATCTATTACCTCCGCTCAAATAGTTTTTCAATATCACTTAGTTTCATTTCTATATAAGTTGGCCTCCCGTGGTTACATTGTCCCGAATATGGTGTTTTTTCCATTTGCCTCAGCAGTTCATTCATTTCCTCCAATTTCATTTTTCTGCCAGCTCTAATTGATCCATAACAAGCAATAGTGGCCAATATTTTGTTCACTTTGTCTTCTATTGGCAGCGTATCTTCTATTTCCGTTAATCTATCAACTATATTTATCAGCATCTCTTTTACGTCTGTTGTGCCCAAAATCGCAGGGATTTCCTTTACCACGACCTTATTTTCTGATTTGATTTCAATGTCAAAACCCATTTCGAAAAGCTTATTTTTATAAATTTCAACCATCTCCATTCCAGCTTGGTTTTTGATTTCAACCGCTTCAGGAAGTAGTAACTTTTGTCTTTTTATACTTGATTTTTGTTTTAAGCACTCGTATACTAGCCTTTCATGGGCTGCATGCTGATCAACTATAATCAATTTGCCTCTAGCCTCAGCAATAATATAAGTATTGTAGACCTGGCAGCGTGCAAACCCGAGCGGATGGTTTTCTATCAAATCAATTTGTTCTCTTTCTAGAACTATAGTCTCTGCTTGTGATGGGGATTTTTGCATACCAATGTAATCAAACGATTTTGACGGTTCCGACAGGCTTTTTACTTTTTCACTTGGAAAAGCAAATTCTTTCATCAGTTGATTTTCTAAAGGATTTGGCCTTCTTTCATAAAATTCTTTCCGATTTTCCGCTTCTTTGCTTTTTCCACTATCAATAAGCTCATCACTACCTTTACCAATATCAAAAGATGAACCTTCCTTAAGCTCCCCTGTTATTCCAGTGTCACTCGTTGCAAAGCTGCCTATTTTCGTTGATAATGCCTTAATTAGCCCTCTTGTCACTATTTCATATATTAGCCTCTTATTTTGAAATCTTACTTCTGATTTATTTGGATGTACATTTACATCTACTTGATCATATGGCACCTCCAAATGCAACGCTGCAAAGGGATACCTATCGTTTGGAACAAAATCATGATATGCGTACCGAACCGCACCGACAAGTCGATTGTCTTTTATTGGTCTTCCATTCACGAATGTATAAATCATATCAGACTTACCTCGATTGATGGTCGGTTTGCAGACGTGTCCTATCAGTTTGATGCCGCTTTCTTCTTCATTAATCTCTAGAGAATTATTTTGAAATTCTTTTTCTATTTCAAACAGTCTACTGAACAACGAGGTTTGCTTGGCGTATTTCAAGAGCTTTTTATTACCTGAAGTGAGGGTAAACCCTATACGATAGTTAATCATTGCTAGGTTATTTACAATATCAACGATACTTTGAGTTTCTGCTCTTTCGGTTTTTAGAAATTTTAGCCTATTTGGAGTGGCAAAAAACAAATCTCGTACTTCAATATACGTGCCTCGTGATAAAGAGTAAGGCGTAATTTCCCCCACTTTTTCTCCACCCTCATACCTTATAGACCACGCTTCACTCACTCCTCTTGCTCTAGACGATAACTTTATCCTACTTACTGCTGCTATCGAAGGCAGCGCTTCTCCTCTAAAGCCAAGATGCTTGATTTCTATTAATTCACTATCGCTTAATTTTGAAGTAGCATGACGCATAAATGCAAGTTCTAGATCATTCTTTTCTACTCCACTTCCATCATCTATCACAGCGATAAGATTGCGCCCACCACTCTCTATTTTGACCTCTATTTCTGAACTTTCAGCATCTATTGCATTTTCAACTAATTCCTTCACTACACTTGCTGGTCTCTCAATTAGTTCTCCCGCTGCTATACGATTTATAGTTTTTGTATCTAAAAGAATTATTGCCATAAATTTACCATGAACCCGGTTTCTCCTTTACTCCTTTGGTCTGTTTCTCTCTCCATTTTTTTAACCTACCTGCAATTTCATTGTTAGAAATTGACAATATAGACGCAGCGGTAACGGCAGCATTATATGCTCCACTTTCTCCTATGGACATTGTTGCAACCGGTACACCTTTTGGCATTTGCACTATAGACAATAGACTATCCAGCCCGTTTAGTTGCCTACTATGTACAGGAACGCCGATAACAGGTGAATAAGTAAGCGACGCAATCATACCAGGTAAATGAGCTGCTCCCCCTGCACCAGCTATAATAACCTTAAAACCTTTTTCTTGTGCAGATTTAGCAAAATTGAATAGCCTTTCCGGCGTTCTATGTGCAGATATTATAAATATATCATGCGAAATCCCTAGCTCTTTTAACATATCAACAGCATGAGACATAGTGCTATAATCCGATTCACTTCCCATAATTACAGCAACATCTTTTCTTATTCCTTCCATATTCAACATAATTTTATTTACTAACTAAATAGTGTTTCAGCTAAAAAGCAACAAATATTTGAGTTGCATTATGAATATAATATATAGCATTCTCGTTAAACAGAGATTTGAACAAATATCTATTTTAAGATATAGGGATATAAACTTCTTAGAACGTGTTAAGAATCTCGGATAGATGAGATAAAATAGGCATAGATTAATAATGAGATATATCTATGAGAAAAAATTACCCAGGTGATGTAAGTAGAGAACAATTTGAAAAAATCAGGCCGATTCTGAAAAGTAGCAGGAAGAAAACAAGACCAAGAAAGCTTGATTTATTGAAGTATTTTGTAGAGTATTGCACGTCCTAAAAAGCGCATGCCAATGGAGGATGTTGCCAAAGGATTTTCCAAGGTGGGAAAACGTATATTACTATTTTCAAATATGGAATAAGAAAAATGGAGAAGAACCAAGCTTACTGGAACTGGTCTTAAAAAAAATTAGTTGGAGAGGTCCGTATAAACAATCGTCAGAAAAAGAAAACAAGCTTCTGTATAATTGATTCTCAAAGTGTTAAAAATACAGATACTGCTAAAAAGAAAGGCTATGATGCTGGCAAAAAGATCTCAGGTATAAAGCGCCATATTGCAGTTGATACTCAAGGTTTACCGCATGCAATTTATGTAACAACTGCAGAAGCAACTCAGTGCTGTGAAAATGGCAGCAAATGCTAAAGAAAACCTCTCAGAAGTTACAAACATACTCGTTGATGCCGGCTACACAGGAGAAAATTTTGCAACACAGATAAAAGCAACTATTGCTGCGACTGTTGAGGTGATAAAGCGCAGCGAATTACACACCTTTGCTGTATTGCCGAAAAGATGGGTTGTTGAGCGCTCTCTTGCTTGGTTGGAAAAGTGCAGACGATTGTGGAAAAATTGCGAACGTAAACTCAACACCAGCTTGCAAATGGTCGTTCTTACTTTCGCTGTTTTGCTCCTGAAAAGATTATGAATAGGCTTTTAGGGTTATTGAAAGTAATAAACTCCTTTATTTAAGACCGAAGTTTTGCTATTCTCGGATTTTAATAATTTAAAATTAATGAATATAAACAAGAACGAGTTTTTATTTCTCTCGCTTGGAGGGGTAGGCAGAATTGGGATGAATGTAAGTCTATATCATTACCAAGGTAAGTGGATTATGATTGACCTTGGCATTGGTTTTGCCGATGAAACTATGCCAGGTGTTGAGCTATTAATTGCCGATGTGGACTTTATTGCTCAAAGAAAAAAGGATTTGCTTGGAATAATAATTACGCATGCACATGAAGACCACTGCGGTGCAGTGCCTTACTTGTGGAAAGAGTTGCAGTGTCCCATATATACAACAAAGTTCACGGTTAATTTTCTCAAGGAGAAACTAAAGGAGTTTCGGCTAGAAGGCATGGTACCTGTGAAAGAGGTAGATATAAACGGCAGCGTAAATTTAGATCCTTTCACCGTTGAGTTTATAAACGTAACTCACTCAATTCCTGAAGCACATTCAATATTGGTTAGCACTTATGTAGGTAGCGCGCTTCATACTGGCGATTGGAAATTTGATCCAAAACCTGTTGTTGGTTTAACTTCTAACATAAGTCGTTTAAAAGAAATTGGCGATAAAGGTGACCTGCTTGTAGCAATTTGCGATTCAACGAACATATTGAGCAAACATAATCCTGAATCAGAAGGTGAGATTTATAACAATATTTATAACATAATAAGGCGGTCTAAGAAGCTAGTTGCTGTATCGCTTTTTGCTTCAAATGTGGCACGAATTGAAACAATAAGCCAAGCTGCAAAGGCGCTGGGCAGAAAAATAGTTCTACTTGGAAGGTCTTTATGGAGAATAATAAAAGTTGCACAAGATAGTGGATATTTAACCAATTCTGTTGAATTTTGTGAAGCAAAAGATGTAGCAGATTTACCAAGGGAAAAGCTATTGTTGATCTGCACTGGTTGCCAAGGTGAGCCGATGGCAGCAACCTCAAAACTTGCTAATAAGAATCATCATGCATTTAAAATGCAACGGGGTGATACATTGATTTTTTCGTCAAAAATCATCCCTGGCAATGAAACTCGTGCACACAGTATGTTCAACGCCTTTATCAAGATGGGCATAGAAGTTATCATTGATAAAGTGGAGCATGTTCATGCCTCTGGACATCCAGTAAAAGCAGAGCTAAAGGAAATGTATTCTTTGATAAAGCCTAGAATGTCTATTCCAGTTCATGGTGAGTATATTCACACGCATGCCCATGTAAAATTTGCTAAAGAGTGCGGTGTGGAAAAAGCAATAATGATTGCACCAGGTGATATCGTTAATTTGGAAAGCGGAGAAAAGGTTGATTCAATTGATGTTGACTACTTTGGTGTTGACGGTATGTTGCTACGTTATCCAGAGAGTAGTGTCATAAAAATGCGTAAGAGAATGAGAGATGCTGGAGCTGTTGTAGTGACAGCAATTGTCAACAAGAAAAATAAATTGCTTGCTAAACCAAAGGTATTTGCACCTGGTGTTTTTGAAGCGTCAGAAGATGCAGCTATCATACAGAGGATTATAAAAACGGTTGAGTCAGCGTTTAGTTTACAGTCGACAAAAAAAATAAAAAATAAGATTGAGAGCTCGATATTCAGTATCTTAAAGGAATATTTACTAAAAAGGCCTATAATTGAGATCCAAATAGAACAGTTATGAAATGAATGAAGGTGCTCGTTCAGCTAACATTACTTCTTTCGTTATTTCTTCCCTGTTTTGCTAAAGCTGCTTTGTACGTTGACATAAGAGAAAACACTGTTGGTAATATTAGCCTTGTTGTGTCCAAATGTGCGTGTAAAACAGAGCTGGAGAGCGAATTAAGCGAAAGCATCACAAAGATAATTGAGGCAAATTTATCTAATTGTGGCTTATTTAATGTAAAACGTGGCACAGAAGCTGAAATTACGACGTACAAACCCAGGAGCGATATGCTGGCTACAGTGAGTTTAAGTGAAGTATCAGATAGAGCCTTAGAATTATCATTACACTTGTTTGATGCTTTCACAAAAAGGGAGTTATTTACTCATTCGGTTGTTTTTTCAACAAAAGATTGGAGAAAAATTGCCCATTTTGTTTCAGATGCAATACATGATAGATTAACTGGTGAGAAAGGGCATTTTAACACGAAGATAGAGTACATAGCTGAAGAAAAAGATAGTAATTACAAATCCATACGCAGAATTGCTGTTATGAATCAAGATGGAAGTGATATAAAATACTTAACAAATGGCGACAAATTTGTATCAACACCAAGGTTTGCACCAAGTGGAGGTAGTATTGTTTACATCTCATATCTGGATTGTAGAAGCTACATAATATTGAAGAATCTGAAAGACAATACTGAGTCAATAATTAGTGCCTTCGAGGGAGCAATCTCTGCTCTGAGATTTTCTTCTGACGGAAAATCTCTTTTGATCTCCCACTCATCTAATGGTGAAACAAATATATTGTCTCTAGATTTGAACAGCAAGCGCACGAAAAAAATCACTAGAAGTTCGGCTATAAGCACTTCTCCTTCTTTTTCTCCAGATCAGAAATATATGGTCTTTAGCTCTGATGTAAGTGGAAGTCAGCAGCTATATATCATCGATTTCACTAAAAAATTGTAAGTTAAAAACGTGATATAAAAGAGATAAGAGAGAAAGATAACCCTACTCACTATAGGAATAGAGTTATCATGGGCGTGTGCGACCGAGAAAATTGGTATTACAACCGTTCTTATCAAGGTACACTAGCCCTATCTCTCGATACGTTTGAATAGTTGTTTGGGACATATATATATGCACCCGTTTACAATCTTAAATTAACAAAACTATCGAGGTTTATTATTGTTACATCTTATCAAAATTTTATTGGCATTGACATCGGAAAATTTAAAAATGTCGTTGCAATTCACAGACAGAAGAATGCTGTCGCATTTGATAATAATGCTTCTGGTTGGCAACAATTGTTTCAAGAGTTTTCAGATATTCTACCTAATTCTTTAGTGACTTTAGAAAATACAGGGAAATATGAGCTTGGTTTATCAC
>NZ_JBFTEN010000050.1:0-552 GCF_041154185.1 Wolbachia endosymbiont of Tettigetta isshikii
TTCAAACAACCATAAGCTGCTTTGGTAAAGAGTCAAGGTAGTGAGCGTTATGGAAAAGGTGCAATTATGCGTCATGTGTGAAATAGAGAGGCGAATGAAAATGAACCGCTGAAGAAGTGTCGAAAGGCTTTAGACGACGTCAAAACCAGGGGTTTCATCCTAACCTGGGATAAATCCACCGGAAACTTGTTTACTGGGTAGGTAGCGTCCGGCATAGAGGTGGCGCGAATCTATTTTTGGCTATTGTGTAGAACTGCGGGAACCTGTCGTTTCGATGATAAGGTAGGAATCCAAGAAGCTAAACTTCAAGGATGAGAGTACCGATGCGGAAAACATGGGCGCATAGTAGTGAAGAAGTCTCTGTAATGGAGATGGAGCGAAGGGACTGAGTCATTTGGATTTTAGTTATTTGTCAACCTAAATGGGAGGAGCAAATAATTAAGGTAGGTCTTTGATGTAAAGGCTAAAAATGACAAGAGCTGTGTGAATCGAGAGGTTCATGCACAGTTCTGTGAGGGGCTAGTGGGGAAGTTCCACCGGTCTACTCGACCA
>NZ_JBFTEN010000051.1:0-537 GCF_041154185.1 Wolbachia endosymbiont of Tettigetta isshikii
GTGAGAACTTTATGAGGTACGAGGAGAGAATGGGGGAATGCGACTTTGAGCTGATCATTGCCCATCTGGAATCCTCATTACTTTAGTGTTATTAAACTCGGATACCTAGTGAACACGTCACCTGTTCCGAACAAATTGAAATTGTAAGCGCCAAACGTACGAACACTTCAAATGTAAAATAATCGTGTTTCTATATTTGAAAAATTATTGTTTAACTCCATCTCATTTATTCTTGATAGAGTAGATTGTCAAAACAGTGTGATAGATTTAAATATTCTGTTCAGTTATTGTACGTTATCTGGCTACTTCCAGCCGGTTTTTGTTTCTCCTGCGACATTTTCCTCTGTATTCACATTGTTTATCTTTAAACGATTGATAAACGCTGAAGGTGCTGTCAGCGTAATCTTAAACAGCACCAGTATACTGTCACTTTGTAAGTTACTAGTCAGTTATATCCCGTGGGACGATGTAAGGTACGAATTTATCTTACAAGCATTTATGTACAGTACTCCAATAAGTAACTAAACATTTGGTACT
>NZ_JBFTEN010000020.1:0-20873 GCF_041154185.1 Wolbachia endosymbiont of Tettigetta isshikii
TCTCGGTCGCACACGCCCATGATAACTCTATTCCTATAGTGAGTAGGGTTATCTTTCTCTCTTATCTCTTTTATATCACGTTTTTAACTTACAATCTTTATGCTCTTCATTTATCAGAAACAAATCGTTAGATACTTTTTCATTGAAAACTCATCAACTTTATCTGCTGTTAGTTTTGAAAAGAGTTTTTCTATAGGAATTTCATTAGTAGCAAAATAAGCTGCCACTTCCAAAATATTCAATGCTTCTTGCCCGCATTCCTTTTGTTTTATATTTACAATTGTAACTTCCAAAGTTGTAAATGTCGTTTTAGTATAACGACCACTTCTAAACTCAGGACCTAACTTAAAATCAAGCAACTTTTTTTGGTGTTTTTTCATATTCTTCTAAGGCATCTCTAATCTCAAGCTTTTTTCACCCCTAAGTTTCAATTTTTCATTTCTATCTTCAATGTATAACAATACTTGACGTAGAGATAACGGATAATATTGCAGTTTTTCTACTAACTCTTTTATATTTTTATCTTGTTCGCTGCTTATTATCTTCAAGAACTCTTTGATAAACTTCGTTGCCTCTTTACTAGTAAATACATCTAATGGTAATACTTCTATATTTTCTTTCCATTCCTGGTTACGGGAGGTGATAAGGATATAAAGTTTCTCATCACCAGAAAATGAAGAAAAAGATGATGGTAAAAACTCATTGATATCCTTATAACCTTTAGCATTGTCAAAAATAAAAAGACCATTTATAACGTGAAAATATTCATATACATCATTGACGATAGATTTAATATCCCTTTCTTCTAGCTTTTTATCTCTCTTTTCTTTGACACGAATTTTTAACTCTTCAGCTAATTCTTGAAACAATTTTTTTAGGCTTTCTTGTGTTTTAGCATTTATCCATATAACATTATTATAGTGTTTGTAATATTCAATGGCATATTTTCTAGCTAGTTCATTTTTACCTATCCCACAAGACCAATAATAGAAGTAGCTGGACTACCACTTTGTAATTTATCATGTAAAGCTTTTAACTGCCTACCTCTTCCAGTAAAAAACATAATTGGTAATATCAGATTATGTGTCACTACACGTTTGTCATTTACACCTTTTTTCACAAGGCATTTTACTACATTCAACTTACCATTTTCATTAGCACAATGAAAAGGAGTCATGCCATTTTTAGCTCTGGCATTAATAAATTTATTTAATTTACTAGGGTTTACTTTTTCTAAACATTCTATCAAGTATTCTATTATATTCAAATTACCACTTGTAGCAGCATAGTGTAAAGGAGTCATATCGTAATTGTCGACAGTATTAAGATCAGCTCCATTGTCAATGAGTTCTTTAACCTTGTTAAGGTTACCTTGTCCTGCAGTATCAATTAATTCTTGATTACGAAAAAGTTTTGTCATATTGGTAAAGCCCATTTCTGTTGCAATATCCATCAGAACATCTAAAGCTGTTTTGCCTTCAGGAATTTTTATGCTGACACCTGCTTCTTCATTAATAAGGTATTTTGCTACATCGAACTAACCAACAGAAATAGCTTTATATAAAGGGGTCTTGCCAAAATTGGACTTGACGGTGAAATCAGCTTTCTTCTTGTCAATAAGGTATTGAACTATTTCTAGACGACCATTAGAAGCGGCAAAATGTAAAGGAGTCCTTCCATCATTATCCTTAATATTAAAATCAGCCTTTTTCTTGTCTACAAGATACTCAACTATATCTAAGTGACCTTTCTCAGCAATTAAGTGTAAAACAGTCCTTCCACGATCGGTGGCGGATTTAAAATTAGCAAAATCGCAATTGTAAATGAGTTCTCTTATCTTCTCAAGATTAGCATGCCTCGTAGCGTCAGCTAACTGTTGATTAAACATATACATAGTTATCCTTCTCACTATCAGTTAATATTATAACTTCTTTATTCTAAAAATGCTACTAAGATTTAGTTAATTGAAACTGCGTTCTCAAGATTGTAGGTATACCAGCTCTCTCCTACTTACCAACATTCTTCGCAACTTGAGTTCAGACTTCCCGAATTTGCTGTATACTTTCTTCTACAGGCTTATTATAAAACATTTGAAACAAAGTCTTGTGAAAGTAAACAACTGAGTAAGGAAAAGAATAGGTATAGCAGAAGTAAGCCAGATTTTGCTTTGCATGAGGAACTGTATCGAATAACTGGCGTGGATTTCACAGAAATTCCTGGACTTGATGTATTAACTGTACAAACCATTGTAAGCTCTTCTATGGAGGTCATTTTTTGCTCAACATATTAAAATTTTAAAAAATAGACCAAAAATAAAAATGTTGAATGTTTCTATTCATATAGTCTTGTATCTTGGTTCTTATTTCTGAAATGTGCTCTAAAGCGTTACCTTTTACATATTGGTTAAAGTTCATTTTACCATCTAATTAATATATTATTGGAATGTTCTGGTGACTAATTCAGTAGCTGTCAAATGCTTTATATGATATCATAGTAAGAGTTCATATAATGAGCTACGCAACAAGTTTGTTATTTTTTTATGGAACCAAACTTTTTTAGTTATAGTATTGCAAAGTATATAGTTGAGGTAAAAGTTGTGGAATACGATCAGTGGTTAGAAATATTAAGTAAAGTAAATATTAACGAAAGTAATATAATTGACAAAATAAAAGAGGAGTTAAAAGAAAAAGATTTAGATACATATTAAAAATGGGGTAACAATGGATTTGATATGAACTATATGTTCAATGATGAATGTACGTTGTTGCATATAGCTGCTTTAAATGGTTGTTTAGATATAGTCAAATACCTTATAGAACAAAAGCGTGTTGAGGTTAATCAAGCTGATAAAGAAAGTTGCACTGCTTTACATTGGGCTGCTAGAAATGGCTATAGTAAGATAGTGAATGCTTTAATAGCAAGTGAAGCAAAGGTTAAAGCATTGGATACAGATAAAAAACACCATTAAATCTGACTATTCAAAGTTATATAAAAGCATGTGAAAAGAAAGAGGAATTAATAATAGTAGGGCAAAGTGCTGATGTGGTGAATAATCAAAATCTATTGATTAATCAATTACATGAGGTAATAGAAACACTAAGAAACAAAATGTGGATAGAGGTTTATTCTACATTAGATTTGATTGCTAAACCAGACAAAAAAGAGATAATGGATATTATAAAGAGAGAGCAAGATAGAGATAATATACTGCTTGAAGCAAAAAACAATCTATGCTTAGTTGTTAAGAATGGCCATCTAGAGCTATTAGATACTTTAATAGAACGAGGAGCAAAGATTAATATAGTAGATAAAGATGATTTAACTATATTGCACTGGGCTGCTATGAATGGCCATTTAAAGGTAGTAAGTGCTCTGATGGAAGATGCAAGAGTAGATGTTAATATAGCAGAAAAATCGGGCGCACTGCATTACACTTGGCTGTTGATAAAGGCCATGTAGAGATAGTAAAGGCTTTAATGGCAAGAGCAAATGAAAAAGCAAATGTTGATAAAATAAATAATGCTGGGCTGACTTCATTACATCTGGCTATTCACAATTACATGACTGTTCCCAATTACAAAAAAGAGATGGTGGAAGTTCTAATGAGAAACAAGGCAAATTTCTACGTGAAAGATAAGTGTAATGGTATTCCATTACAGTATGCTGCTGATTCTGGCTATACAGAGATAGTGAAGGTCTTAATAGCAAACAAGGAGAATTTAAATGTAGCAGATGAAAATGAGTTACTACTAAGCTGTGCTGCTGACTATGGTCATATAGCGATAGTAAAGGTTTTGCTGGAAAACAAAACAGACGTTAATAAAATGGATAAGGAAGGGTATACCCCATTATACCGTGCTGCTAAACGTAAACATATAGATGTATAAAGACTCTACTTGAAAAAGTAGCAGATCCTTTACTGGGAAATCAAGATATTGAAACTTTAGAGTGTATAGCTAAAGTAATCAAAGATATTGAATATGAGCATCCAGAGAAAACACAACAAGAAAGGAAGCAAGTTGATGCTGAATATGAGATACTCAAACACTTGTTACTGCTACGTGGTAATTGTTCTTTAGTTGATTCTGTTGAAAAAAGTACGTTTGATAATTTAATATGGACATGGTTTTATGATATGTCTGGTTTAACAGATGACCGGAAAAAATTGAACGCAAAATTGTTAAGTCTTATTAAAGACGTTTCTAGTGTTGATAAGGATGTTGATACAGAGCTTGAAACATTCTTAAAGGATAACGCAAATAATCAAGATTTAGAAAAAGTTCTTAATCTGCAAAGAGGAGGGTCTAAATTGACGTTATTGCATGTAATATCAAGTATTGACCAGAAAGAAGAATGCGTGAAGTTACTTTTGCAAGCAAACGCTAATCCTAAATTAAAAGACTATAGAGGAAAAACGCCTTTACATTATGCTATTGATAAGAATATTATAAGCTCTCTTAGAGGAGAAGCTGAACTTAATGAGCAGGATAATGAAGGCAAAACCTCTCTAGACATTGCAATTGAGAATCATAACTATGATATTGAAGAATTACTTTTAACCGAAGAACAAAAAGTTTTGCAGGAGAGTTTGTACAAGGCTTTTGGAGACGTTAACAAATTAAAAGGTTTATTAAAGAAATATAAGAAGAATAAAAATTTCGAAAGGATTTTAAAACTTCATGATAATGAAGGAAAATTAAAAATTCTCCAATACGTTAGAAATATTCCTTGTGAAGAAACAAAAAGGTTACTGTCAGAAACAGTAGTAACTGAAAGTTCAGGTAGAGAGGAAAGTTCATTAAAATCTCGCACTCTGTGGGACAATTTAATAGCACAGCAACGGGAGAAGTTAGAAACGTTTTTAGGTAGGGTAAGTACAGCCAAAGGTATGAATGAGCTAAGACAAGTTGTAAAAGAAGCTATGGTGGATGGAGTCAGGTTGAACTTTGCTAAAAAGGGGAGTTTATATAACAAAAAGTATGAAAATAAATATGGCTTTGCAGATTATGTGATAAGACGAATTAATGAATTAAAAAGTAACTTCAAAAATAGAGAAGATATAGAAATTGCTAGTAATATAGTATGTTGCTTAGTATCAAAAGGAGCAGTGTTACACAATATATATAGTAAGTTTGTAATTGATGAACTGGAAGAGTTTGCAGGCCACAAAGATAATATGAAAAATGCATCTATATGCTATAGTAATCAAGATAAAAAGTTTATGGAAGTTGCCAAAGGTGCAACAAGTGGTAAGGTAAAAGATGCAAAAATGGATAACTCTATTCTCTACTTGGAGTATTCAGAGAACAGTAGAGTACAAGTAGCAAAAATAACAGATTGAGGGAGAAAGTTAGGGATTACTCAAGGAGAAGCAGGATATGGAAGGAATATAATAAAAATTGACAAAAGCGAAGTAGAAATTATAACGGAAAATGGTAAGAGGAATTATACTAACCTTGAAGGTAGTAGTGGTATGGCAATAATTTTTCCTACTAGTCTAGGGGAATTACAAGTAAACTTATACCCTCAAGATGAAAATAAGATAAGAGTAGAAGTAATAGATAAAAAGAAGTGGGAAGATTTAAAAAGTGAGAAAGAAGGAATAGGAAAGGATTGCTTTTTTGGTGGTCGTTCAGTGTATGAAACTATTGAACAAGGATGTTTTGAAAGGCATGGAAAAATGCCTCCACTTTCTGAACAAATTATCTCACCTAATCAACAAAAAGTGCCTAGTTGGTGTGAAATGGAACAGCAAAGAAGATCCGGAGTCCAGAGATCAGGCCTTGATATATGGTAAAAGGTCAGAATGGGAAAATATTCAACGTCTGTAACACTTCTAAGTTGTTTGTATTAAGATATTAATCAATATACCAATATTTAGCAACAAAAACCAAGGGTTGTGAGAAGAAGTTTATTTAGAATAGGTTGATATATGGCAGTAGTGCTTTCCAAACGAGGCAAATACGAAGAGGCTTTGCACTGAGATACTTGATGTTCAAAGAGTAATTTTAGGTCCAAACCACCAAGACACTTCAGTAACTCAGAATAATGTGGCAGTAGTGCTTCAAAACCTGGGTGAACGTTAAGAAGCTGCAGAATTTTAACCACGGTAGTAAAATTGGTTGCTTGTGCTACTTTATCTTTTCTTGAATGAATTCATATTAATTCAGTAGTACTTATTACTAAAGACTTAAACAACACCGCCATTGTTCAAGCCATAAAATAACGAGTCAATTGGTAAATTTTTCGTTAAAGATGTCAGCACAAAGCCGCTCTTGGCAAGGTTTTGCAAGTGGGTTTTGCAGCAAGTAAAAATGTGTTTGCATAATATTCCATAGCAGGCTATAATAGATACAATATCAAGTACTTAACATAGAAAAAGGAAAAGCTATAGCTGTGGAAAAATCAATGCTCACAAGGATAAACTTAAGGAAACTGGCATTAAAACAGGTTGAAAATCTCAAGATAAATAGAGAAGATATTATTGAAAGGTTGTATAGTATATGGTATAATATGGATAATATAAAAGTTTATTTACAACATTACGATTAAGACTTATTAGATATTTGGTACTGTAGAGTTGAACTAATAAAATGTTGAAGGAGCAAAAATGGTGAGGGATTTTCCAAAAAATAGCGATAGCTCAATCTACAAGGCACGTATCAGAGAAGCAGACTTAGCCTCACAGGCGAAGTTGCAAGAAATCCAAGGAGCTGCAGACGAGCTTGCTAGACAGGCAATTATTGATAAGTTAAGACAAGCAGAGGTCGAGCACGAGAAACTTAAACTCAAGCTTGAGCAGGAAGCTTCTGGCAGAGTCGAGGACATCTTATCCCGTGTCGAAAGTGCTGTGGAAAATGAAAATAATTTTACAAGTGGCATAGATGGTTTTCTGGTGAAGCTTTTTAAATTTTTCAACTTCATGGATAGCGAGCTTGGAGTAGAGACGGATCCGCAAGTCTACAGGGTGATAAAAAGATGCGAAGAGGAAGAGAAGGAAGCGTGGGTTGCTACAGTTATAAAGTTTTTACGGGATAAATTTAATAAGCTAATCAAGGCAATCTTCTCTCGCGATTTGAGTTTCCAGCAAAAGATCGATCAGGAGATAGAAAGACTTTTTAAGAGATTGTTTGATGATAATCTCTTCCAGGAAGAGGAGGTGGCAATATTGGGGCGTCTTGAGGCTCTTCGTAATTTGAAATTAAAGCTTCAAATTTTTACAGTTTGTGCAGTTATTGCGATGTTTGCTGAGATCTTTTCAGTTGAGCTGACAGCTTCAGTGGAAACAACCAAAGAAGAAGGTAAAGAAAAATCATCAGCGAAAGAAAAAGAAGCAGCTGAAGAAGTTCATGAAAACCTAGAAATAAAAGTAGATCCAAAAGAAAAGCCTACCGTTCCAGTCTCTCTCTTTGATTTTTCATCTGGTGTTGCGAAGCCAATCACTCTATCTAAACCAGAGCTTCATCTTTTGCCAAATCCCCTGAAAGATATATTGCCTCCTGTGCCCAAAGATGATATGAATAAGGGAAGTAGTGGGGGACTAAAACCAGAAGTAGAAAGAAAACAAGAGAACGAAAATAAAAAACCAACACAGCCAGCGCAAGAACCGAAGGGAGCTGCGCCTCCACCTGCTCCTAAGCAACCTGCAAAGAATACGATGGGGCAGAAGCAAAGGAAGGATTCTCAAGAATGCAGTAATCATAAGAAAATGAATAAAAATCCTAATGCTTACAAAGAATCTGTCACTGATTGCGGGTTTAATTTTTCCAGCATGGATACCTGGAAAGGTGCTGATTATGAACATAAGCAAAGTTCTGTAAATAATACTCAAGAGAATCCTAGAACAAAATTTACTGATGTATCGGGAAAACCTGTAAGAGGAAAGAATAGCAAAGCACCTAGAATTTTTTGATAAGCTAGGTTCTAATGTTGAGTACTTTGACAGCATTCTAGGGTTGTTTGAGGTAGTTAATAAAACAAGGGGTTTTGGATTTTTTATGTCTCCTAGCGCATGACGCTGGAATATAGGAATATAAAAAAGGCGAATAAAGTTTTTCGAAAAAAATATAAAAAAAATGTTTGCACTAATAATTTATTTGTAGCATACTGATTACATAATATTTTTACTAGAGGTTAATATGAATAATTATAAAGAAAAAAGAGAACAGTGGAAACGTGAGAATACAAATCCAGGGGGTGGAATATTTCAGCAAGTTAAAGGAACAAGATATGATGATCATAGTCACAAAGCAAAGGAAATACAAGAAAGAAAACGTCAGTCTGAGCAGAGAAATAATTCTGGCAGTTCTATGAGTAGGTAGTGGTAGAAAAAAATAGTTATTGTAATTTAAAAATATGGGGGGTGTATGCTTTACACAAGAGAAACAGTAGAAGCATTAATTAGGGCTTTTAATGTGAATAATCGCTTTTCTGATACAATTGAAACTAATTTTATACTGCAAAGCCATGGTGAGAAGGATTATCTCGTAGTCTTATTTGATAAAGATATGGATCGTTACCAGTGTGACAGGTATCTGGACAGTATAAAGAGGAAGATAATAGGCGATTTCTACCAAATTGAAGAAGATAATGATAAAGAAATATTAGATACAGCTAAGCTAATCTTTGATATTAAGTCTTTTCCGTTCAACATAAGTAAAGGAAAGTTATTGAGAGATAAACAGCATAGGTTTAAATTTTCAATACGTGTAGATAAGGGTGTAGTTTTTAATTTAAAGTCTCACTTAGCTTCTTCGATTAAAAAGGATGTTTTAGAAGATATGTCAATTTGTAGCGTATTCACTAATGCATTTAACAAGAAAGAATATCTGTGGCACGGTAAATTTGGTAATAAAGAATTATGTGAGCAATTTAAAGATATGTTTTTATCGAGGTATCCTAATAAACTTTTGAAGGTTAAAAGTAGTGATGTGTATATCAGGAACATTTTTGATGATGTTTGTCTCATTGACAGTATAACACAACGTAATACGTTGTTTATAGGCCGTAGTCTTCAGGCTAGTAGCAAAGATCGTAGTGATGTAAAAGCATTTAAAGATTTGATAATAGAGTTTATTAATCAGTCAACAGGGCTAATAGTAATTGGCTTTATGTGTGCTCCCCCTTTGAAAGGAAAAGGAGCATCAATTCTTATACCTGTTATATTAGATAGTGAAGGGCCTAGGGCATTAACAAACGAAGAGGCTTTAAGGATAAATGATGTATTTTATGGTATTGCGTTTAGTGATGTTGATGGTAAGACTAATGCAGAATTATCAGTGAATGGAAGCAGTGGAATATATGGAATAGATTTTTATAATCGACAAGTTTCCTACTGTGTGGTAACTAAAATCATAGAAAGCTCTGTAATTAATAAAGATCATAGATTAACGATTGACCCTAAACTTTTTGTGCGGTCATTGTCGCGATCACCATCGACTGAAATGTTAGGTGCAGAATTGGAGTCTCCTAGGCAAGGCTCGGGACAAGGAGCAAAAAAAGAAACAGAAGTGTTTTCCTTCCTGCACCACAATGTAAATTCGAGCCATCAATCACCACAACAATCCTTAAGCGCTGCTGCGGTAGGTGCTGATGAAAGTAGCCGTAGTGGTGAGTGTTCTAAAGCAAAATCCGAAGAGGATAGAGTCAGTAGTAAATCTGAGAGTAAATCTCCGAAGAAGCATGGAGGTGGTTGGTTCCGTAAAAAAGGGTCAAAAAGTAATTCGTCTTCAGGCAGTAACACTCCATCAGAACCGCTGGAACCTATTGTGCCAAGTACTGATGATAGAGCTGAGGGTGAATCTTCGAAGAAGAAACAAAATCTCTTCCAGATGAAATGGTGTAGATTTTTTGGAGATAGTAATGAGTTTTCAGAAGAGGGTTCTCCTGTGTATTCTCTAAGTAATGATAACATTGGTTGGTCAGCAGAAACACCTGCACCTTTTGAACGAAATGACAAAGTACGTTGCTCCATGATCTCAAGTATAAGTGATCCTGCAGGTCATACAAATAAAAAATCACTTCATTTCAGGCGATCTTCAATACCAGATGAAGGTCTAGAGGCTGACAAATTGCTAGGTTCTGCATCAATTAAAAATGAGTTTAGTAGATTACTGCAAAGCAAGTCAGGCCCTAGTTCTATGGATACAAGTGGTTATGATTCAATGTCTTCTTCACTAGAATCGGTTGATAGTGATAACGATCCTACATTAAGCAACACATTAGGTAGAACTATATCAGGATTTCTACCGCAATTGAAACTTAAAGATGGTTTGGTTTATGTTCCTAAACTCAAGCAAAAGGATGCTGTTAAAGCGAAAAAGCAAATCTTGGAATATTTTATACGTTATTTAGTCTTTATGGATGATAAGGAATCGGAAAGAACAGAAATGTTAAGGCTTCTTTCTACTCCCGAAGGGATTGAAAAGCTATACTCAGTTTTTTTTTCTTCATACAAAAGAGAACAGTTATGTTCAAAATTACTCCTTTCTTCTGATAATGGTAAGCATCTGGTGGAGTTCGTTTGGAGTGCACTACATTACATATATGTGAAAAGACTTTATCTGGATAGCGTGGTTGGAGCCTTTGATCAATCACGACATCCAGGTAAGTTTGATGGATTTTCTGGTAAGTCTTCAAAAAAGGGTTCTCCTGATACTAGCGGTGGGATAAAAAAACAATCACCGTTTGTTCCATGTTCACAGACAGAATTAACAGGACCTTCGAGTTCTTCTGCTACGCAATATACTGGAGCTAGGAAGAAGGTAAATAATGAATCTGACATTTGTCCAACAAATCCATTGGCTGTTCTTGGTACAGCGGCATTTGTCCCTGTTTCTGTCTTACATGTAAAGAGTAACATAGATGAATTAGAGAAAAATTTCTTGACAACTATAGAAGTGGCTAAAGAGGAGAAGTTCGGTAGTTCTGAGCCCGAGCATGTGCACCAGTGGCTAGATAAAGAAAGACGTAGATGTTCTACAAAACAAGCTAAAGAGGAAGAATCTATCTCTAGCTGGGTCTGGAGATAGTTTAGATTTATTGATTTGACCTAACTTGCTACTATAACCACTCAATCAGGGTTGGGGTTAAGATCCCTGACTCTGAAAGGGTTGGGTTTCCTTGTCCGATGCAAATATTGCACTAGGCTTGATCATCGTGGCGGGTTTCTGTGGGCATTAAAACTTCATATTCAAAGCCGTTTAGCCATATCTGTTCAATACTGCCTGAGCCGTCTGCTGGTCATTTATAGTCCTGTATATATTATAGTTGATTCTTTAAAAGGTTAAACTAATAACTTAACCTCTGTGCATTGTTTTCTGTGGCAAATAAACTTGCTTAAGAGCAGATGAAACATCCTCAGTTGTCTCCACACCATCATTTCTCTCAATACTTTTACATATAACTTTTGAAACACTTTCTCCTTCTAAAAGACAGTTTTTTCCTACACTTGATTTATCTTTTAACTTATTAAACTTTGATTTATTTTCATCGTCAATCTTCACCTCTATTTTTTTATTACCTTCCTTACTTGGACATAGATGAATACTAATCTCCCCTACTTCAGTAGTAAAAGACATTTCAATATCACAATGTGTGACATATGTATAATTTCTTTTTCCATCTTCGTTTTTTTCAACTCTTACTACATTTTCCCCGATTTGAAGTATGCTAACTTTTAAATTAAAACCTTTAGCTTTTTCATTATTTAAAATTTTTGCAGGCTCAATAGTGCTGCCCTGTGGATATTTCACATAAAAATATCCGTTATCCACCTCTACTTTTAAATCATGCTTTCGCTCACTTTTGTTTACAATACTTTCACGCGCTGTATCTTCTAGACCTTTTTTAATTTCCTTACATCTCTTAAAGAGATTGCTAACAAAATCGTTATCACAAGTTACATGTCCTAGTTCACCACCATCGAAAAGACCTTTTTCTACTTTTCCACCTTTTAATAATAAATTGCTAATGATACTTCTCATGCTGTTTTCACTGTTGTCTGATAACACTTCTCTATCATCAACATAAGAAATATCCTGCCAACTAAGTTGATGCGCTCTACTACTAGGACACAGACCTTTATTGTTAGTAATATCTATCATTTCTTCAAATATTAAATTTGTTACAGTTTGACCACGATCACCATAACAAGAATTCAGCCTTATCCCTCTCCCTAAGTATTTTTCTGTTATTTGTTTGAGACATCTTAAAGCACTTTCTCGGTCACTTTCTTTTTCTACATTCTTCATATCCCTACAGAATTCATCAATCAACTTTTTTTCTTCTTCAGTCAATAGTATTCCTAGCTCCATCAAAAGTGAGCCTTTTAGAAAAGGGTAATCACTTGAACTACTGTTTGAATCCTCGTCTTCATCATCAGAGCCATATCCTCTATCATCAGAAGGTGCCTGACAATTATTGGTGAAACTGTGCTCCTTATCGAAATAATGTTGTTCAGAATGATTGCTGATTCTCTCTTCATCTTTATAAGAATTTTCTTTTGTGTCACAATTGCTTGCTCCAATAGAAGCTGTTTTGTCATCATCTTTATAAGAATTACCTGAATTATATCCCTGATCCTCTTCTGACCCTGGACCACTGCAAAAAGGCTGAATAGCTTGAAAGCACTCATCTTCAGTAATATATTCCAATGGGGTATTTCCACTCTGATCTAGCATATTTGGATTAGCTCCTGCTTTTAGAAGAGAAATTATGTATTTAATACAACTGAGGTAATCTAATAAATTTCTATCGATTGATAACCAACTTAAAATGTTAATTAATCTTTCATCTAAATTTTCATCTGGTAACCCACTATGCATGTTGTACGACTCTACTCACTAATTCTTCAATGTTACCACAATACGCAGCAATAAAAAACACTTTTTTTCTTCTTAAGTACTACTAAACTGTCAAAAGTCTCAAAAAGATTAAGTTAGAATGAGAGTGGAAAAGGTCTGTTGTGTAGTTGGTCTTAGAAGTCAGTTAGCAAGAGTAACTAGGTTTTGTTTTCAACTTTCTTGCTGTAAATTTTTGCAGGACTTAAAAGCCAATATTCTTAATACACACTGACATAAAAATCAGTGAAGAGGGCTCTACTAAATAGTTAACTCTTTTGAATCGGAAAAGGGTTTAATATCAAGTTGTTCTGTTTTTCTATTTCTTCGAGTTTGGTATTGGGCTTTAGTACACCATACAACGCAAAATTTATACACACTAATCCAATAATTCCGCCAATTACCGCTATGATAGGCATTTTTAAGACATAAGATGCAACACTCATTACTAATAATGCCGTACCAACACTACCAACTATGATTTTTTGGTGCGTTGCTTTTTTTAATGGTCATTCTTTTTTATTTACAGCGCTTTCTTTTTCAGATTTACTATAAGAGCATAATTGTGTTTGATCTTCTGTCCTAATTTCTATAGGAGATTCGCTGAGCTCTTGCGTAATAGTCTCCGTTGAATTGAGGGCTTCTTTCCTATTCTCGTATATTGGTTAGTGTTTTTCTATATTATCGGATTTTTACTACCCTTATTGATATCTTTACACAATTTAGCATCAGTTGATATAGCCCCGGTATTATTGATTTCAGTGGTAGCATCTTGATGTTCTATAGCTGTTGTATTTGGGTCCAAAAACTTTTCACTGTTTTCAGCTATAGTAGCTTTAATATTAGTAGCAGTCCCTGTTACAACAATGAGAGATAGGATTTGCTGTTCCATATTTGCTTTTATGCTAAGGATATTTTCTGAAAGCTTTTGTTTTTTTTGCTTCCTGCAAGCTATTATTTATAGCTTGATTATTTTTATACAACTTTGCATGATCTAGTAGCGTAAACGTTTCACCTCTATAAGTTATTTTCGCCACAAGAATTTTCTTTGCATTGTAATGAGATTTTCGTAATACTCCATTTTTGAACTTTTCAGCAATACCTTTTCCCTCCTCTATTTTTCTTGCCAACTTAAGAATTTTCTCTTGATTCTTGTTTTTTAACTCACCATATGATGATTCATAAGTTATGTCTTTTTCATTAGTGTTTCTTAATGCTTTCATATAATGTTTCTCCTATAATAGTTATTTAGTAAAAAAATTAAATCTTGTGAGACCTATGAATATTTTTAGGAATATAAAAATTCTTCCGATTCTTTTGATTGAGGAACTCACGATGCAGTTCTGAAATAAGCAGTGAGTTTTTAGATTTATGAAAATATTTACAACTTTTACAATAAAAACAGTTGAAGGATTGGACCGATTATTCTTACGCTGATAAGACCAGAAAATAAGTTTTTGAGGCTTTTCGTACAGCTTCCAGGTACTAACTTCAACCTTTTCAATTTGCCTTCGAACGCAGAAACGCCCTAGAAATCACGCTTTTGAACTCTATATTACTTTTGGTAACATTGTCGTAGGCTTTTTTAACTTATCAATAATTGACTGTCTGGCAAGCTCGTCTGTAGCTACTTGGATTTCTTGGAGCTTCTGATTTGCGGCTAAATCTTGCTCTCTAATCTGAGCTTTGAAGAGTGCGTTTTCGTCGTTTGAAAAATTATCAGCCATATCTTTGCCTACCATAATTAAAGCATATAGTTCAATTTTACAGTACCAAATATTTAATAAGTCTTAACCGTAAAGGTGTTAATAAGCTCCCATAAAGTTTTATGTTATATGTATTATAACATAAACCGTACAACTTTTCAATAATATCTTCTCTATTTATTCTGAGGCTTTCACCCTGTTTTAACGCCTGTCTCTTTAAATTTATCCTTGTGAGCATTGATTTTTCCCCAGCTATAGCTTTTCCTTTTTCTGTGTTAAGTACTTGATATTGTATCTATTATAGCCTGCTATGGAATATTATGCAAACACATTTTTGCTTGCTGCGGAGCCTACCCGCAAAACCTTGCCCAGAGCGGCTTTTGGCCGACACTTTTAACGAAAAATTTACTAAAGGTATGTTAGTGAATTAGTAATGGTTCACTCGAGAAAAGATAAAGCAGTGCAAACAACTTCAAGTGTCAGCTACTTGGATGACATCTTAGAGATCGTAATGACGAGAAAGTGGTCACTTATCGTTTATATCTTCTTGATCTGCAGTCTGACTCTCTTGTTGCTGTGACTTTTGGCTTTGTAATTTTACCTGTCTTAACTCATGCGCATCTGTTTCTGATCTTACAACATGAACAGTGATTGGTACCACTACTTCGCTGTGAAGTTCTATATCCACTTGATACTCACCTAAGTTTCTTATTTTTATTCCATTAAAGGATATTTTACGGTGATCAATTTCACACTCCTGCAACAAAGATTTCGCAATTTCTCTTGTTGTTACAGAACCAAAAATTTTGCCATCCTCGGAAGCTTGCTTTACCAACACCACAAACTTACCAGTAAGAGACGCTGCTAGCTCCTTTGTCAAATTCAATTTTCTTATATTCTCTTCTTCTAAAAAGGAACGTTGCTCCTCCAGTTTTGCTATACTCTCCTTAGTAGCTTTAACCGCCTTCTTTTGTGGAAAAAGAAAATTGCGTGCATAGCCAGGTTTTACCTTCACAATTTCGCCTAACTTACCAAGAGTTCTTACATTTTCCTTTAAAATTACTAACATAAATTACCTAAACTTTTTTAGTACAGTAAGGAATACGAGATAAAAAACGTGCCCTTATGATTTCTAAGCGCAGTTTCCTATGTTTTTTTGCACACACACCTGTTAATCTTCTAGGTAATATTCTACCATAGTCAGAGATATATTTAGATAATAAATCTGTATTTTTATAATCTATTTCTTCATCTCCCAGCGCAGCAAGAGGACAAACTTTAGAATGCCTAAACCCAGTCCTGTTATTTACAGATACATAAGAATCATTAAAATTACTTCGTTTTCTTGTCATTATGCGCTTTGCTCCTCAACTTCTTTATTCATCATATGAGGTTTACCTTCAAAAAATTTATTAACCCGAACAGACAGGTGGCGAATGATATTTTCATTAAGCTTTATCCTACGCACAAATTCATCCATAATACTTGAAGTAGAACTTATGCACATTATACAATAATGACCACTCTTCATCTTATTTATCGGATACGCGAAGTCTAATAGACCCCAATATTCATACTTTATCAATCCTGAAGCTTCAATATTGCCTAAAAGCGCCTCTAATGCTTTACTCAATTGATTGGAACCTGTGATTCCAGAACCTTGTAAAACCTCCTGAAAAAGCTTTATTAGATGCTCTGAAATATTTTCCTTTAAAGTATTTATTGTATTGCGAATAAATGCGCTTTTAGCAATTTGCTTACCACCCTCTGGAAGTTTTATAAAATCTTGTGTTATTCCTAAACCTTTTAGACTACCCTTCAATTCCTTATCAATTTTTGATTTTACTTCTTTCAAGTTTGAAAGATCTTTTTCTAACTCGATCCATAGAATTTTTGCAAAACCTTCCAAAAAATTAGAATAATCAACTAAACTTTCTTGAATGTTTTTAGCACGCACCTCTGACTCCTGTTTCGCAAGCTTGTCATTTGCTTCTTTGAGGATGCCCTTGATTTGTTGAAGCATAATATCTGCTTTAATGTTCTTCAACAAAACACCTAGCTCTTGGACCATTTCTTCTACTTCTTGCTGTAATAAGCCCTGTTGTGCTATAAAAGTAAATTCATAAAGATTCACTATGCTTTCCTTTAATACCGATTAAATATTTCATTATATAAAGCTTTTTTATATAAGCAAGCTATTTGTATCAATTTCTATGCCTTTAATCCAACTTAGATTGGATATCTCACAAACAGCTTGAGGGGTGATTGAATATACACCTGGTAACAAGATACTCACTTTATGCTTTTCAAGCAGAAGTTCCAGCATGATTTTGGTTCTGCCTCCATCTTTCAGTACCGAACTTAATTCCATAGCAGCTGTTTGTGAATTTGCACACCCAGTTAACACTAACCTCTTCATTACAGAAGTGATCCTTTCCGTAAATTCAGATATATCCTTTCCTGTTAGTCTTGTCGTATTTTCCGAAGCTTCAAGATCAATTATCACAAACGTTCCGGGCGAAAATAAGTTTCTTTTTTCCTCTATTATTTCGTTATTATAGAATGCTATTTCAGAAACATTATGGGGATCAGAAAGCGTGAGTATAACAAATCTTCCGCGCTCCGAAGTTCTCATACGTGCATTTAATATTACGCCAGCAGTTTTTATTGTCTTACTCTCCCCGATAAATCCAATATTTAATTTTCTCAAAAGGACCCTAAATTTCTCAAGTGGGTGATTAGTTAAGTAAAATCCAAGCGAAAATAACTCATGTTCTAATTTTTCTTCTTCATTGAAGTCTTCTACATCTTCAAGTTTTGGCTTGATGACATCAAGATTGCCAAACAAAACAGCTTGATTCGATTCCTTATCCTGCCTATTTTTATTTACAAAGTAAATCAATGTGTCTATTGACTCGTATAGCTGCTTTCTCTTTTGATGCACACTATCACATGCTCCAGACTTAATTAGGCTTTCTAATGCTCTTTTATTTATTATATGCCCCGAATTTTGAATGAATTCCCATATGTCCTTATAAGCGCTTGAACGTGTGTTCACTACTCCTTCTGCTATAGAAAAACCAACATTACGCAAAGCAGCAATGCCGTAGCGTATGTGTTCACCCTCTATTGAAAATTCAGCTTTAGATTTGTTTATATCAGGTGAAAGAACAGAAACTCCACTGAACTTTGCAGCATGATAAAACAGATTTAGTTTGTCTCTGTCATTGATATTCAGATTCATCAAGGCTGTGAAAAATTCCAACGGATAGTTAGCCTTAAGGTAAGCCGTTTGGTAAGATATCACTGCATATGCGGCTGCGTGAGATTTATTAAACCCATAACCAGCAAATTTTGCAACAAGGTCAAAAATATAACTTGCCCTATCATAATCAACACCATTTTTTGTTGCTCCTTGGATGAAAAGTTCGCGTTGTTTATCCATCTCTTCTTTGATTTTCTTACCCATAGCACGTCTCAGTAGATCTGCTTCAGCTAAGCTATATCCAGAGAGAATACGCGCTATTTCCATCACCTGCTCTTGGTAGATTATTACTCCAAATGTTTCTTTTAATACCTCTTCAAGTAGTGGATGAATATAATCTGGCTTTTCAAGTTCGTGCTTTCTTGCAACATAAGTTGGAATGTTATCCATGGGCCCTGGACGGTAAAGAGAAATCAAAGCAATGATATCTTCAATACAGTCTGGTTTTAGTTTGATTAAAGCTTCTCTCATTCCCGAACTTTCAAGCTGGAACACTCCAATTGAATCACCTCTTGAGAGCATTTCATAGGTTCTCTGATCATTCAAAGGAACCGAAGAAATATCAATTTTTCTTTCATTACGATTAATTAAGCGACAAACATGATCTATCAGCGTCAGCGTACCAAGTCCGAGAAAGTCAAACTTTATTAGTCCAGCTTTCTCCACATACTTCATGCTGTATTGAGTAATTGGCAGAGCCGAATTTGGATCATAATAAACAGGAACAAAATTTTCTAACTTTTGATCGCATATCACAATTCCAGCCGCATGAGTTGAAACATGACGATATATTCCCTCAAGCTTAAGAGAGATATCAAGGAGTTTTGCAATTACTTCATCGCTATCCCTTTCTTTCTGCAGATTTTGGTCAAGCTCTATCGCTTGTGATAAAGTTACAGGGTTTACCGGGTTAAACGGAACCATCTTAGATATTTTATCCACCTGGGCGTAAGGCATCTGCAATACCCTTCCAACGTCGCGCAGTACAGCTCTTGCCTGTAATTTTCCAAAAGTAATTATTTGAGCAACATAACCATACTTCTTCCGAACATAGTCAATAACTAAATCTCTCTTTTCCTGGCAAAAATCGATGTCAAAGTCAGGCATTGATATACGATCAGGATTTAAAAATCTTTCAAAGATCAGACCAAATTTTATCGGATCAAGATCCGTAATTTGCAACGCCCAAGCAACAATTGATCCAGCACCAGAACCTCTTCCTGGACCAACTGGAATGCCATTTGCTTTGCTCCAACGAATGAAATCAGAAACTATCAAAAAGTAGCCAGCGTAGTTCATTGAAGTTATTACGCTTAGTTCGTAATTTAACCGATCGTGGTATTGCTTAAGGTTTATGTTCGTTTCATTTGAAATACGAAGCTCCAACCCCGCAATTGCATGTTCCTTCAGTTCTTCATTCTCAGTTTTATTCTCTCGACAAGGAAATTTAGGCAAAATAGGCTGCCTACTTCTTGGCATATAAGAGCACCGTCTGGCTACTACTGAGGTATTATGAATCGCTTCAGGGATATCGCTAAATAGCTCCTCCATTTCCGCCACAGATTTGAAATAGTGCTCAGTAGTTAGCTTCTTTCTGTTATTCTCAAGAGCATAACTTCCTTCTGATATGCACGTTAATATATCATAAGCCTCATAGTCAGACCTGTTGGGGAAAAATACATCATTCGTTGCAACCAGCGGTATATCGTGCTGGTAAGCAAAGTCTATTAAGGTTTCTTCGAGCTCCAACTCTTTACTAAGCCCATGACGCTGCAATTCAACATATAAATGACCATTGAATGCTGAGAGTAGTCTTTTTATCGTTTCTTTATCTCGCTTCAACAACAGTTGAGCCAATATGCCGTCATATCCGCCGTTTAAGGCGATTAGGCCTGAATTTAAATTTAATAGCTCATCAAAATCAACGTAAGGAATGTCGTTGCTATTTTTGCGCTTTCTAAAGGACTCACTAACCAAAGTGACCAAACTAGCGTACCCTCGCTCGTTTTTTGCAAGTAATAATATGGGTAGATTTTGTTCTGAGTGTCGAACTATAATATTGCATCCTATTATTGGCTGTACTCCTCTACTTGCCGTATATTCTGCAAATTCGAGTGAGCCAAATAAGTTACCTGAATCAGTTATCGCAACTGCTGGCATTTTATTCCGCAAACAAAGGCTACTCAGCTCCTCAATTTTGACCGAACTCTCAAGCAGTGAATAAAAACTGTGAACACGCAAGTGTATGAACATAAAAAACTTCAGACCAGTAATAAAAGAATAGCATTAATTTACTCATGAGGAACAAAAACTTGTTCAAGAGTTCCGGCATAAAAAACTACTTGACAACCTTCGCCGTTACCCTCAATATAGTATTGGAGCTATTCATTTAGCTTCAATCTGTGCAGATTAAACGACAAAAAACTTAGCATATTTGGCATCTCATGTTTAATTTTTCGCACTATGTGCACTGCATGTCTTTTTAAAACTTCTGTTTTTTTACCTATACAAGCTCAAATGCGCTTATAAGTTGTTTAAGACATCAAAAACGCCAATGTTATAAGATAGGTAGTAAATAACTAGCTACCACGGGGTTTCTTTTGCCTTTTTTTCTGCTTAGTGAATTTCTTAAATATTTATTACTAAAGTAGTATCCTAGATCCCAGCGTCGCGCGCTGGGATGACGGGAAAAGTGCGCTTAGATGATACCAATAACTTTGTAATTCCAGCGTCAAGCGCTGGAATCTAGGAAAGTTTGCTTGCTCACAAGCAAACTAATTTTGTGAACATAGAAAGTAGCTAATCTCAATTTAAAACACACCATTTAATCATTATGGAAAGACTGGATCCCAGTGTCAGAGCACTGGGATGACGAGAAGAGAGCACTGGGATGAGTGTGCGGTAGAAGCGGTAAGCTGAAGCTGCACAATAGATGAGTCTCGGAGCTGGTTTACAAGAGCAGGTTTCAAACAACCATAAGCTGCTTTGGTAAAGAGCCAAGGTAGTGAGCGTTATGGAAAAGGTGCAATTATGCGTCATGTGTGAAATAGAGAGGCGAATGAA
>NZ_JBFTEN010000021.1:0-18388 GCF_041154185.1 Wolbachia endosymbiont of Tettigetta isshikii
AACTAGTGAAAGAGAGTTGGAAAGGATAATAGGAAGTGACGTAATAATCAAAAAAGCATATGAGGAGCTAAATAGATTCAACTGGTCAGAAAAGGAGTTGATAGCGTATAAACAAGAGATAAAGCGTATTCGTGATGAGAAGGCTGTCCTCGCTCAAAAACTTGATGATGCTAGAGAGAAAGGTATAGAAATCGGCGAAGAAAAAGGCAGAAAAAAAGGGAAATTGAAGTTGCTAAAACCTACTTAAAGCACGAGTTTCTATTGATATCATAGCTCAAACTACTGGTCTTCCTAAAGCTGAAATTGCACGACTCAAAGAGGAAGTCACGAGTTAACCACTTAGCTGAACAGACACGTGTAGATAAATCCAGTTTTTTCATTCTTAAGCTTTACAATCAGAGCAAATCACCTGACCACGTGAGACTGATTTCAGTTCATCAGTTGGAACTTGATTTGAGCAAAATATGCATTTTATTTTATCGCTTGGAACAAGTGAGTTATTAACAGCGATTCTATCGTCAAAAACGAAACATTCGCCTTCCCAATTACCATTTTTATTATAAGTTTTTTCAAGATAAGAAAGAATACCACCTTTAAGATGGTACACATCGTTAAATCCAAGGCTTTTCATGTATACTGTAGATTTTTCGCATCTTATTCCACCAGTGCAGTACATAGCCACTTTCAGGTCTTTATTCTCAGAAAATGACTTTGCCCACTGAGGAAACTCACGAAAACATTGAGTGTGTGGATTGATTGCATTCTTGAACTTACCTAATTTTACTTCGTACTCATTTCGTGTGTCTATTACTAAAACGTCAGGTCGAGAGATAAAATCATCCCAATACTCTGGATCAACATATTTACCTCTAAGAGAAATATCAAGATTGCTTACACCGAGGTTTACAATTTCTCTTTTTAACCTCACTTTCATCTTGTTAAATTGTTGATATTCTGCTGCACTTTCTTTCCACGTAAGATCTTTTAGCCTACAATCAGAACGTAGAAAATCAAATGTTTTATCAATTGCGTTTCTTTCACCGGATATGGTTGCGTTGATGCCCTCCTCTGCAAGGAGTATAGTACCCTTCAGCCCAACGTTATCGCATGCAGCTTTTATTTCGTCTTTCATATCGTAATAGTTAGAGAGTTCTACAAAATGGTAGAAAGTTGCTATGACAAAGCTCATGATTATTAACTTATCAACTTAGAATATAATATATAAAATTATAAAGATATTCAACTCTGGATATCTTCAGCTTTTGTATATAACATTTTTATATTAAGTGTGGATTTAATTTAATGTTTTTAAGAATATTTAAAAATATATTCTTATTTCTAGTAAGTATATTATTTATCTGCCCTATATTATCGTTAATATCGATTCTATTTACAAAATCGGCAGATTCTGGGTGGGTAATCAGTACACTTTTTCCTGAATATATACTGAATACGTTAATCTTGATGGTAGGAGTTGGAAGTATATCTTTTATATTTGGAGTGATACCAGCATGGCTCACCACATTTTTTTCATTTCCTGGGAGTAGAATTTTTGAGATTGCTTTATTTTTTCCGCTATCGATTCCTGGTTATATAGTAGCGTTTATCTATGTAAACATGCTAGAGTTCTCAGGTACGATTCAGAGTTTGTTAAGAGAAATTTTAGAGTGGAGCAAAGGCGATTATTGGTTTCCCGAGATCAAATCTTTAGGTGGTGGAATATTAGTGATGGGGTTCAGTTTATATCCATACGTTTACATATTGGTCCGCTCAAGTCTAAGGAACGTTAGCAACTCGGTTACTATTGCATCAACACTTGGGTTTTCCTCACTGCAGAGCTTATTTTCTGTCATAATACCCTCTATACGTCCATCAATTATAGCTGGATTATCCTTAGTGCTAATGGAAGTAATTACGGATTTTGGTACACCACAGTTTCTTGCAATTGACACTTTTACAACAGGAGTATATCGCACCTGGTTTTTGCTGCACGATAAATATTCAGCTACTGTTCTAGCAGTTGCAGAATTGATCTTCATTGCAACACTAATAACTATTGAAAAAATCCTGCAAAAAAGTGGGATCTCCTATTCTGCAATCAGTACTAATTCAGACTACCACAACAAGCGCAGTATAAATGGTGTTGTGCCATTGATCTTTGCTTATATCATGTGTGTATTGCCAATATTGATAGGTTTTGCTTTACCAATTATTCCACTGATATATTGGAGTATAGAGAAGGGGTTTTTCATATATGAAGCAAGATTTTATAGCATAATAGCAAATAGCTTTAGTTTATCATTTGTTACCGCGCTAATCTCGATTAGCATTGCAATAATGATTGGATATGCGGCGCGTAAAAATAGGGCTATCAGTAGTGTAGCACGTCTTATTTCTTTAGGCTACGCAATTCCAAATGCGATTATCGCAATTAGTATAATAATATTTTTAAGCAAGATATCTTCTTTTGTTACTCAATATATTGTGGAAGTGAGCTTAGTAGGAACTGTTGGCGCCTTGATTTACTCGTATTTATTTCGTTTTTTTGCTATATCTTTTAAAGCAATAGAATCAGGGCTCAAAAAAACACCAAATGAAATTGAGTGGACCGCGTATACTATGGGTCATGGACCTATCTCCACGTGTCTGAATGTTCATATTCCTCTCATCAGGAAAAGTATACTGTCGGGGTTTTTGCTCGTGTTTATGGATACTATCAAGGAACTCACGGCAACACTCATTATAAGACCATTTAATTTTGAAACTATATCAACTAGAATATATGAGCTTGTAAGCGATGAGCGTTACAGAGAGGCTGCCCCATTTTCATTAATGATAGTTACGATCGGCTTAATTTCCACAATGATCTTGTTTAAGCTTGATAATTGGAGTAAAAAATAAATTTTAACGACAGTCCATTAGACCTAGTGCGGTCTAGAGTTTATGTATGGACTATCCAAAGAAAAAGGCGGTATCATGACCTCAAAGACTTTTGTGCTTTCTTCATTTAGAAATTCGTACCTACCTTGCATTATTCCAGATGGTGCGTTTAAGTATGTCCCGCTCGTATACCTAAATACTTCTCCAGGTTTTATCACAGGCTGCTCTCCAATAACACCAGCACCTGCAATTTCATTTACCTTCCCTTTGTAATCTATTATCTGCCAATGGCGGCTCAGCAATTGAATAGTTGATGGGCTTTTATTTTTTATCTTAACATTGTATATCCACACATAGGAATTTTCATAAGGAATAGATTGCTCCTCAATGTAAACTGGCAAAACTGTAACTTCAACAGAGTTAGTAGTAAGTGTGTACTCTAGAGCCATATTATAATTTAAGAAAACAACACCTAATTATACACTATTTTCATGGATTCTTCAAGCATGTTATCATATTCTAATTAGCAGTGATAATATGGATCAGATATGCTCAGCGAAAGAGTAATAGGAATAATAGGTAGTGGACAATTAGGTAAGATGACTGCTATTGCTGCAACAAAACTTGGGCAAAAAACACATATTTTTGCCAATGCTAAGGATGATCCAGCTTGCTCTGTTGCCGGTAGTGTAACAATAGCAGATTTTTCTGATAGGAAGGCACTTGTATCTTTTGCACAGAGCGTGGATTTAGTCACTATTGAATCTGAAAATATTCCTTGTAACGCAGTTGATATTATATCACAGCATGTGGATTTTTATCCGGGTAAAAGAGCACTACATATTTCGCAAAATAGGCTGAGAGAAAAAGACTTTATTAGAGATTTGGGTATAAAAACCGCTGGTTATAAAAATATACAAAATCATGATGAGCTATTAGAAAGCAGTAGAACTTTTTGCTGCCCAGTAAGGCTGAAAACAGCAGAAATGGGTTACGATGGAAAAGGACAATATGTGATCGAGAATGATTCTGAAGCGAAAAAATTTGTTTCCTTTGATTGGAACACAAAGTATATCCTCGAAGCAGGTGTTGATTTACTAAAAGAGGTTTCAATAGTTATTGCAAGAGATAAAAACGGTAAAGTAACTTTTTTTCCTATAGCAGAAAATCACCACTTTGATGGAATGCTTGACACTTCAACAGTGCCAGCCAAAATAGATAGTAAATTAGCTCAAGAGGTACAACAAACCGCAGCGAAAATAGCAGATGCGCTTGATGTAGTAGGAATCCTTGCTATTGAATTTTTCATTACTAAAAATAATGAGCTTCTAGTTAACGAACTAGCTCCAAGACCTCACAATTCCTGCCACTGGAGTTTGGATGCATGTAACGTTAGTCAGTTTGAGCAATTGGTTAGGGTAATATGCGGGTTACCTATGCAGGAAGTAGCACTACGCTTTCCTTGCATGACGAAGAACATAATAGGTAGTGATATATATGATTTTCATAAGTATCTGAGCAACAAAAAAGCTAGTTTGACCATATACGGAAAGAAAGAGGTCAGGGATAAGCGTAAAATGGGACATGTCAATATAGATTTGAGTTAGATACAATAACGAAGTTATTGTATCTACGTTTGTTTTAGAAAAAAGTGCACTTAGTTTTATAGCCAATTTTGCTCAAAACACATATCCCCTTCGGTGTCATTCCATTGCATCTTTTTTTGTCATCCAAGTACCTCCTTTCTTTGTCATCCAAGTAGCTGACACTGGAATCTAGGATACTACTTTAGCAATAAATATTTAAGAAGTTTTCTAAGCAGAAAAAAAGGCAAAAGAAACCCATAGCAGCTAGTATTCAAATACTCCCTTGTTCTATTTGACGTTCTATACTGTCTTAAACGACTTATAAGCGCGTTTCAGCTTGTATAGGTAAAAACCAGAAGTTTTAAAAAGACGTAAGGTGCACATAGTGAAAAATTTAAACATGAGACGCAAATACAAAGTTTCCTTTGTCGTTTAATCTGCAGATTGCGAAGTTAAATGAATAGCTTCAGTGTTATGATAATGTGGTTGTAGGTATTTGTCAAGTAGTTTTTTCGCATATGCTAAAACTAGTTTATTATGCGAGAGATCTAATGTTGTTCTGACGCACCTATGTGATAACTCCTCCTTTACAAACTTTATATCACGCAATATAGAAATTGTGGAAAGAGTTTGTTTTTGGTATCATGTTATATCTATACAATTCTAGCACCGCATGAACTTTAAATCAGTTGTTTTATGTATACTAGATGGCTGGGGAAATGGAATAGAGAATAGTAAATATAATGCTATCAGCAATGCAAATCCACCCTTTTGGAAGTATATTAGCTCTAATTACCCAAAATGCAGTTTATCTGCCTATGGAACCGATGTTGGGCTACCAGATGGTCAGATAGGCAATTCAGAAGTTGGCCATATGAATATTGGCAGTGGCAGAGTAGTGATACAAAGCCTACAGCGCATTAATCAAGAAATAGGAACAATAGAAAGCAATGTAAATCTACAAAACTTTATTGTTAATTTAAAAAGCAAGCATGGCGTATGCCATATAATGGGATTAGTGTCAGACGGTGGTGTTCATTCGCATCAAAAACATATTTCAACTCTGGCAAATAAAATATCGCAACACGGAATTAAGATGGTAATACATGCATTTTTAGATGGCAGAGATACATCGCCAAATTCGGGGAAAAAATGCATTCAAGAATTTGAAGAGAGTATAAAGGGCAATGACATAAGAATTGCTACTGTCTCTGGACGTTATTACGCTATGGACCGTGATAACAGGTGGGAAAGAACAATTGAAGCTTACGAAGCTATTACATTTGCAAAGGCACCTTGTCACGATAGTGTGATGTCGTTGATTGATAATAATTATCAAAACAACATAACTGATGAGTTTATCAGACCTGCAGTAATAGGTAAATATCAAGGTATAAAGCCAGAAGATGGAGTGTTACTAGCTAACTTTCGTGCCGATCGGATGATACAATTAGCAAGTATCTTGCTTGGTAAAACAGACTACATTGAAGTGGCAAAATTCTCTTCAATTTTAAGTATGATGCAATACAAAACGGACTTAGGAATTCCCTGTCTTTTTTCTCCCACATCCTTTGCCAACACTCTAGGACAGGCAATAGCGGATAATAAACTACGACAGTTGCGTATTGCTGAAACTGAGAAATACGCTCATATAACTTTCTTTTTTAATTGTGGAAAAGAAGAGCCTTTTCCTGGTGAAGAAAGAATTCTCATCCCATCGCCAAAAGTCAAAACTTATGATTTGCAGCCTGAAATGGCAGCCTTTGAGCTCACAGAAAAGCTTGTAGAAAAAATTTATTCCAAAGAATTCGCACTGATAGTTGTAAATTACGCTAATCCTGATATGGTAGGTCATACAGGTAACATGAAAGCAGCTCAGAAGGCTGTGCTAGCTATAGATAATTGCCTTATGAAAGTGCTCAATGCTGTTAAAGAAGTAGGTAACATTGCGCTCATTGTTACGGCAGATCACGGCAATGTTGAGTGCATGTTCGATCAAGAAAACAACACACCTCTCACAGCACATACTTTGAATACAGTTCCATTCATCGTATGCTCTGATTCTTATAACAATCTGAAGCTGAGAGATGGAAAGTTATCTGACATCGCCCCTACTGTTTTACAGCTGCTTGGGATTAAAAGCCCGGATAAAATGACAGGTAGTTCATTGATTGTCTAATTTTGATTATCATCCTCTGTCATCTTAGCTGGGATTTACAACTATCACAGTATGGGTTTATCTGGAAGATAAAATAACAAGAAAAAAACTATGTAGCGTATAGTAAGTATTTTTCCTATTTTAGCATTGCAAATATAATTGGTATGATTATCTTTTTGTTTAAGGTTTTAATTATTGCTTTTTTGTCAACTACACAAATTTTTGCAAAAGAAAAACTGCATACATTTTATGACAGAGAAAGCGGCTTGCAATTATCACTACCTGGTAGTGTGGTTGTAGATAACAACAATAACGTACGGACTGTTTACGATAATTACGAAAATGACTCTCTTATAAAAAACGCAAGAAAAATTTTTTCATTTAAATTTAAAGACGACCGCTACTATTTTATAAGAGCAGATGTACTAATCAGCAAAAATGATGTTTCAGAAAAAGCATGCTATAGCAGTTATCCGTATATGAATTACGAAGGTTTTTATGATGATAAAGGAAAAGAAGTACCAAATAAGATATTGATAGATGGATATCACTTTACATACCTTAACGGTAGTGATAATGTCACAAGTCACCTCTATGGTGCAGATACATATAGGGGTATAATTAATGGTAAATGTGTTTTTTGACATTTACTCAAACATAACAAGCCCTGATGCATATATTGATGATCATTCTTTAATAAAACATATATGGAGCTCATTCCATGAAGATATGATAACTGTAAATAACATTATAAAAAATGCGAAGTTTGATTGTCACTAAATAAAAAATAAACCTTTTAGTCATTTTCTGTGGGGTGCTTTTGCGTACAACATTTTTGACGGGATTGCATGGAGACCAGCGCTGGCTACTTGGATGACATCCTTTCTGGTCTATCAATCACAATGCTCGTAAAATGTATCTACTTGGGTAATACCAAATAGATACACTTCAACTTAAACTAACTTCTAGATTTTCCGCTGTCAACACTAGCGATTCATCAAGAAAACTATCAATATCACCAACACTATTTATATTTTTCACGTTGATAGATTGATCAATTCTTTTTACTAAATTAGATAAAACTTTGTTAGGTCCAATTTCAACGAATTTGTTAACGTTGCGGGTTACCATATATAAAACCATCTCTCTCCATCTTACTTTGCTTATGATTTGCTTAGCAAGCAAATCTCTTATTATTTCTGGGTCACTTTCTTCTTTAGCTGTAACATTTGATACAAAGGGAATTAAAGGTCGAGTTACTGTAATGCTTTCCAAAAATTCCAAAAGTTTTTCATCAGCAGGTTTCATAAGAGATGAATGAAAAGGCCCACTAACTTGCAATTTAATTAGTTTTCTAACGCTTGAGTCTTTGAATAAATCAGGTAACATTTCAAGAGCTTCCGCAGTGCCGCTTACCACTACCTGTCCACCGCCATTGTCGTTTGCAACTTCACAAACCACGTCAATTTGGGCTGATTCTAATACATTTTCTACTTCGCTTATCTCTGCTCCAAGCAATGCAACCATTCCGCCTTTACATTTCAGAGAGGCTTCATGCATCGCTTCACCTCGAACTTTCAGCAGCTTGACTGCAGACTCAAGAGTCAGTGCTCCTGCAGCACATAGTGCTGTATACTCGCCAACTGAATGTCCACAAACATACTGAACGTTGCAATCAGAGAAAAGAGATCTGCCAAACACGTGCTCCATAACACGTAGCGTTGCAATTGACACTGCCATTATAGCTGGCTGAGCATTTTCTGTGATGGTCAATTCTTCAATAGGGCCGTCAAAAATTAAACTAGATAACTTTCCACTTAGTATACTATCTACTTCATTAAATACCTGTCTTGCAACATAGAACTCACTATATAAGCTCCTTCCCATTCCTACAAACTGGGAGCCCTGACCAGGGAAAGCGAAAATCATAATAATTATTATTTATTCTTTATTAAGTATACTACTTTATTTATTTTTTGTCAATATTTTAGAATAATAATTGACTTAGTGAATCGAATCCACTAGAATATTAACTAACTAGAAGTTTGTAGGTAGCAATGGCAGAAATTGATTATCATAAGATTACTATAATCATGACAAATGGGCAAGAGTTTGAAACTCGTTCCACTTATGGAAAGGAGGGTGATAAGGTAAAACTTGACAGAGATCCTCTAACCCACCCTGCATGGACTGGAAGTTTGACAAGTGTGTCAGCAAGCAAAACTAGCAAAATAGCTAAGTTTAACGATAAGTATGGAGGTATCTTCTAGTTTTTGCTTCTTTCGGAGTGAAGCATGCATAAATATAAAAATATAGCCTACGTTGCTTCTGAGTCACCAAAATCGCAGGAAGTATCCAAACTGTTACAAAAATTTAATCTTATCAGTATAACAGAGGAAAATAAATCCGAAATTGATCTACTCATAGTTCTTGGCGGTGATGGCTTTATGCTACGCGCCCTACATAATTACGTGATAGGAAATAAAAACATACATGTATATGGAGTAAATACTGGCAACGTTGGATTTTTGATGAATAAGTGCTTTAGTCGCAGCGAAGATCTAATTGATAACATAGAACACGCAACCACAACACAGCTCACTTTGTTAAAAATGGAAGCTACAGACATAGGTGGCAAAAAACACCATTACATAGCGTTAAATGAGGTATATGTCTTTAGAAAAGCAAATCAAATAGTAGAAATGAATATTACTATCAATGACAAGCTAAAAGTAGAAAAATTTAGAGGGGATGGAATAATATTGTCTACCCCAACCGGTAGCCCTGCATATAACCTTTCCGCCGGAGGCCCAATCTTACCGTTAAACTCAAACTTACTTGCACTGACCTCTATTAATAGCTATCACCCAAGGCATTGGAACGGAGCATTAATCTCAAGTGATACAGTAGTACAAATTGACATTAACGACATGGAAAATCGTCCAGTACTTATAGTATCAGATTACAAGGAGTTCCATAATATATCACAAATAAAAATGCAGAAAGACCATGAGAACATAGTTACTCTACTTTTTGATAGGGATTATTCACTAGAGGAAAGAATCTTTGATAGGCAATTTTTATACTAAATTTTTCATATTTTTTCTTAAATTAGTATTTACTATATCTTAACAATTATAGTGTAATCAACACAGCATTGATAATTAATTTCGGAGTAAATATGGGACCAGTAACGAATTCACTATCGCCTAAAAAGAACGCACTATTAATATTTGACTTTGATCAAACAATTGTCAAAAGCTCCATGTGCAATCTCTTTGAATACCAAAATTATAATGATTATGATTCTGGCCAAGACAATGCAGTAACTAAAGAAAAAATAGAAGAATTTTTAAAAAATTCAGGAATCAAAAATAAAAAAAAACTAAAGCATGTATTACAATCTGCACTTTCAAGAGGAGCAGAAGTTGCTATTGTATCACTTGCATATCCCAAATCAGTAGAATATATAGTGAAAAATTATTTAGATTTAACAGAAGAGCAGGCACAAAGTATTAAAGTATTTGAAGAAACAACTAAGCGTCAAACCTCACAAATTGAAGATCCAGCAAAAATGGCTGAAAAAATGAATAAGTCTCAAGATCCACAAATCGGAAAACATCTATGTGTTTTATATCTTTTAAAAGCACATAAAAAAGACAAAGGTATGTTACCGCAAAAAGTAATGTTAGTTGATGGTAATATGCGGAACACTAATCCTGTTGATGACTTTCATAGAAACATAAAGGAATTGTTAAAAAAAAATATGAATAGTCTCTTAGAAAATATAGATCAAGAAATAGCGGAAGTTGATATTAGTAAAAAAGAATTAGAAAATATCACATTTAAGGAGATTAATATATCTAGTGAGCTGACAACAGAAACAAACAGAGCAGCAGATGATGGTTATTTAGACGAAGTAGAAAAATGGATTGAAGAACCTATACAGAATCTTCAAGATATTAAGAATAAGTTATGTTCAGAGACACCTTCAACTTCTCCTCCATCGTATAAAAGCGAAGATGGCTCTGACAGGTCTCTTAGTGAATCCGATGTAGGAGGCAATGCAACTTCGAACAGTAAAAAAACAAACAGACTCTTGCCAAGAGCAAAGTATGCCATGCAGCATAAGGGTTTTGTAACTTTTAGTGCAGCTGCTATTATACTTGGCACATCCACAGCTTTAGTATATTTACAAGACAAAGCAAAATTTATTGCGTTTTTTACAGACAGCCCAAAATATGTCACTATACCGGTTATTGCACTTGCTTCATTGATTGCAATTATTCCAATATTTTGTGCAATAAAGCAATTTAGAAATACTGAAGAATGTGAAATCCAAGGGAAAAATACGGATGAGATTTTAGATGAAATGTTGGAGCGCCAGCCAAAGGATAAAGTAATAAAATCTGTAAGATTGGAATATAGCAATGGCACTCATTCAAATTTTGCACTTAACGCTTGGAAAGCTAAAAACGGCTTCATTAACATTGATGAAAAAGTAATTAGTAGAACTAACAAAATAGAATCAGTAATCAACAATAGGCCAATATTTACTGCATTGTTAACTGGCGTAGTTGCTGCAAATATCGCGCTTCCTTTAGAGCTACTTGCAATAGATGGCGTTAATAATGTACATAAATTTTATCAGAATCTTTTGAATCACAATGTAGGATTATCATTACTTATATGCTCAGGTATACTTACATTATTAATCATATGCCTTGGTGTACATTACCATAACAAGACAAATTGCACTAATCTTATATATCCCTTAGGAGAGATCAACGCTGAAAATGTTAACAAGGAACTCATTGAAGAAATAAAACGCGAAAGAACAAATGTTCTTAAGGAAAATCACAGTAAAGACGCTAAGCGCAGCAGCTTAACGCTTGAGCAAGTTGTGGTTCAATCTCACAATTATCCAGGTGTTGTTTACGGTGTTAGTGGATAAATAAATTTCCTACACAATATTAATGCCCCTTAATTGGGGCGATAGTTCTTATGTATTAAGCAAATTTTACATTTGCTAAAGTCTCCCTATTTGAGTATCTTTAACTATAAGAAACTATTGTATTCAATATGAAAAGAGCTTTAATATTCACATTTCTAATAGCAGCTGTATTAATAGTCATTACTTATTTGTACAAGAACAGCGAAACAGACAATTCACAAGTGGTGAATGTTTATTCATCACGCAAGGAGGAATTAGTACGTACTTTATTTGATGAATTTACAAAAAACACGAGCATCAAGGTACGTTATATTATTGATGATTGTTCTCAGTTGCTCTCACGCATGGAAAATGGTGGTGAAGCTGACTTATTTTTGACTGCAGATACAGTGAATTTGATTTTAGCAAAAAAAAGAGACCTTCTGTCCCAAGTAGACTCAGAGGTTTTAAAAAATGCTATACCTGCAAAATTTAGAGATAATGAAGATTATTGGTTTGGCCTCACAAAAAGAACTAGAATATTGGTTTATAATAAAGAATCAGTAGATCCTAAAGATTTAAGTACTTATGAAGATTTAGCAAATGAAAAGTGGAAAGGAAAAATATTAGCACGTTCTTCTACGAGTCCATACAACCGATCATTGATTGCTTTTATGATTGCAAACGAAGGTTTTGAAAAGGCAAAAGAATGGGTCTGTGGAATTGTGAGCAATATGGCAAGAAAACCAAGTGGTGGCGATACTGACCAAATTTATGCTGTAGCTGCTGGTGAAGGAGATGTTGCAATAGTAAATAGCTATTATTTTGCAAGAATTCTTTCGTTAGGACATGGAAATAAAAGGAATGTTATAGACAAGCTAGGAGTTTTCTTCCCTAATCAAAACGACAATGGTGTAATGGTGAATATTAGTGGTGCAGCGGTAACAAAAAGCGCAAAAAACAGAAAAAATGCTATAACTTTGCTGGAATTTTTAGTAAGCAAGCAAGCTCAAGAACTATATGCTAAAAAAAATCAGGAATATCCTATTGTTGAAGGCGTTGAAACTTCCGACGCATTAAAATCTTGGGGGAATTATTTACAAAGTGACTTACCTCTCAGCAAACTTGAAGAAAACCTGCTCGAAGCTGTTATGATAGCTGATGAGTGTAAGTGGAAATAATCCGCATATATCCCAGTGCTATCAAGCACTGGGATATATGCTAGTTTATTTGCCTACCTCCGCGCTTTTGGTTTGCTGAGTTTTCTCTTCTTCGCAACTCAGCTTCAACTTTGCTGTCTTTAGCTGGCTGTTCTGCACTATCAACTTCCTTTCCATCATTCACCTCAGGAAAGTAGGCAAGATTGTTAAAGCTATGTATCGGCTTGCCTTCTTTTTCAACTTCCTTCTCAGAACCTTTCATCTTATCTACTGCCTGTCTTTCTGCATCTAATATGCCTTTTCCCGCAGCACTCAGTACATCATAACCTACATCTAATGCTTTTTCTGCTCCTTGAATAAGCTTACCACCTGATATACCGTCAGCAACCATAAGATCCATGGCAATTATACCACCAATTGGTCCTCCAAACAGAAAGCCAATTGCAATAACACCGATTCTCTTTGCAATAGTGCCAGCTTGAGATAAGAGTTTCTCTAAGCAACCTGGCTTTGCATTCTCTTTGCTGCTTTCTTCATCTTTAGTTCTATTATTCTTCCTATAATTACCATATGCTAAAGCTCCAACAACTGCACCAGCAACAGGACCAACAACTTGAATAGCAAAAGCAGCAATTGTGAGCGCCGTTCTCCACGGGACGTAATCTAGTATTTTGCTTCCCAGGCTAGTTTTCTCATCTTTCTTTTAAGTTTTTGCAGCCATTTTCAACCTCACTTACTATTAACAAACTAACAGCAATAAAACCAGAATACTAATTATCAATTAATACCAGTTTTTGTTTTAATGCAATGCCTATTTAGGTTTAGCTTAAATAATTCTCGTGGAGGAGACTTGTTGAAAAAAGGTAATAAGAAAGTAGAATAGGTTATTGTGCATTAAAAGAAACTATGAGCAATAGCAGGAATTTGCTAAGCATACAGGACCTCACAATCAATGATGTAGAGAATATAATTAAGCTAGCTAGTCAATATCTGAAAAATGAAGTTGCAAGTGGTCATATTCTAGAAAATAAAACGGTAATAAATCTATTTTTTGAAGATTCAACGCGCACTCTTGCATCTTTTGAAATAGCATCAAAAAGTCTTGGAGCAAATGTTATAACTCTGCCGATAAAATCTTCTTCTATTAACAAAGGGGAAAATTTGAAAGATATGGTAAAAACGTTAAATGCAATGAATCCTGATTATATAGTAATCAGGCAAAAAAACAGCGGTATTTTGAATGTTCTGGCTGAGCATGTTAGCTGCTCACTAATCAATGCAGGTGATGGAAGCAGTGAACATCCAACTCAAGCCCTTGCGGACTATTTTGTAATCAGTAGTCATAAAAAGCAAATAAAGGATCTCAAAATTGTAATATGCGGAGATATTTTACACAGCAGAGTTGCAAGATCGAATATAAGATTATTAAAAATGTTTGGAGCAAAAATATGCTTAGTTGCACCACCAACCTTGATTTGTAAATATTTTCCTGAGGTAGATTCAGTCCATTATTCGCTAATTGAAGGCATAAAGGATGCCGATGTAATTATGCTTTTGAGGTTGCAAAAAGAGCGCATGAATAATAGTTGTTTTGTTCCTTCAGAAAGAGAATATTTTCATTTATATGGGCTTGATTCACGAAAATTATCATGCGCAAAACCAAGTGCGATTGTTATGCATCCAGGTCCAATAAACAGAGGGATCGAGATCAGCAGTGATATAGCAGATTGTGTTATTTTACAACAGGTAGAATTCGGATTGGCAATACGCAAGGCAGTGCTGCATTATTATATTCCTTGCTAATATCAAAAAAATTTGTAATTCTGTAACAATTTATACTCTATTTAGTATAATAACCTTACACGCATGAGGGCTACTGCGTTAAAACAGTAGCCCTTTATGTGTATTAACCCACGTTAAACGAGTTATAGTCGTAATAAGCGTAATCGTTTGTACAGTTAAATATTTCTCCTAAACCATTCTCTAGATCAACATTATATTCATAATGTTGATCTGAAAATGAAGCGCTATCTTGCGTTTCTAAACCGACACCACTTGTGTCTGATAGCAACTCATAGTTTAAGTTATCTATTTTTGTAATACTACTTATTACCTTGCCCTCTTTATTAGATATAGCTAAGTCATAATGATCGCCATCTTTCATTATCTTAATGTACACCTTATCTTCAGGCAACGCTATACACTTCTTCGTATCGCTATCACGAATTACGAATTTGCCATCTTTAAAGTAATACTTGTCTTCCGGCAAAGCACCAACCTTATATCCCGATTCGGCCAATTTATGCCAAAACTTTAACACAGATTGCTTTTCTGCTCCCTCAGCTCTGTCATACAAGGCTTTTACATCATTATAATCTATAGTGATATTTGCCTTATGCTTTCCTTCCGAATCTCGATCATAGTTCTTTTCTATTTTCAAGATTGTGTCTTTCAACACTACCTGCTCTTGCTCTTTGTCCTCTACTGAAGCTGACCTTTTCGTTCTTATTAAACTTTGTGGCTGATCAGACTGCATTTCATCATTGTCGTTTGATGCAGCTTTCTCTTCGGCAGCTCGTGTAACAGCATTAGTAGTACTATGACCCATGTGTGGCGGATCGACTTCTGTTTCAGTTTTGCTTACACTTGCCTGTTCTTTTGAACTTTCGGTTTGTTTGCCTTTTGTAAATATTCTCTGATAATCAGTGTAACCTTTATCAGTATCACCAATGTCGCCTCTACCTCGATCAAACATTATTCTTTTACTCCCATCGCTCGTATCTTTAATTTCAAGTTGAGGAAAAACGGTTGCCAGGAAATCGCTATAACTGTAGTTATAGTCAACAGAAAAGAATATTTTTCCTTGGAAGTGATGGAAGTTATTAGACAACATGCCAATTTCTTCATCACCGTCAAATAATTTTACCTTAGTGAAATATATTTGACCGTTTATTCTAAGTATTTCACCTTTGGAGTTTTTTTGTATATGGTAATCGTTTGGATCGTACTTAATAGCAAAAAGCTTACCAATGGGATATTTATCAAAATTTATAAGACCTATATTGACATGCTCATGAGAATAATCTCTCTTTTTATATTCATGTGCAAATATTGGATCTATATATCTATATTCATCTGGTATAAGATTACCCCGAGCATCATACCTACATTCAACACCATCCTGATCAGTTGGCACCAATTTATATCCGCCGTCCTTCAGTACTAATTTCAGATGAGTAACACTTTTTGGTAGTGGAAATCTTAAGTTTGCTCCTTGGTCATGAATAAATGGGTCGCCTTCCTCACTAATGTAAAAACCCATGTTTTTGAACTCATATAAGCGCTCGCTTTTCTGCTTCACGACAGCTTCATATACATCGTCATCTGTCCTATCGGTCCCCTTATTATCCAATAACTCTCCTTTTTCCGCGATTGCTCTATTTTCTCTTTGCTCATTAGAATATTGAGCATGTTTTGAATCCTTATGACTCAAAATCTTCGTGCCTTTAAGAAGTAAAGGATCCAAGTCTTTTTTAATATGTCCAACACTAGGATGCAAAAATTCATTTTCGTGTAAATGTGCTTCATTGAAGTATTCATCACGTTCAACCATTCTGCCATCTATCAGGGAAGCTTTATAATGACCATTTTCTTCTGTAACCGCCATATAAGCACCACCATCATATCGAACATTTAAGTTATGCAATATATCTTCAAAGAAAAAAGTTTCTTTAGTTTTGCCTTCAACTTGCTTAAAAAAGCCTGATTCGCTCAACAGCTCTCCAAGCTTTTTATTTCCATCATATATAGACAGTGCACCCATATCCCCTTTACCGAGAGCTTTTATAGAGAGAATCTTACCTTCTTGTAGATCAATATGGTCACCTCTGACTAAGTTTGGATTGATATTGATCATCTCTTCTAACATCTTTTCTACATCAATGTTCTTAGTCGCTTTTACTTCTTCTAGGCCAGTGTTTATGGTTTTATCAAGTAAGGCATTTTCTAATTTCTGATATTTAGAAGGAATTGAACGATATTTTTCTAAATACTCTTCGTAAGAAATCTTCCCTTCACGATATTCTCTGCCTATCTTTGGATATTCTTCCTGCCTCTCTTGATTCAACCCTTTTAATGCATCATCGTGAGTTTTCTTTAAACCTTCATCATACCTTGATAGCATCCTGAAAGCTTGTATTTTATACTCTAGACTGTTTCGATACTCATTACCCTGCTGATCAGAGTAAGTGAGTTTAGTTTGCCCGTCGGGAGTTTTGATTACTTTCAAGAAATGATATTCCCTTGATATATCAATCGTATCATTCGTTGCCCTATTCATAGCACGAGCAAAATCATAAAATGCAACGTGTTCTACAGGAGAGAAATTGCCAACATTTTCTCCATTCATTGTTTTTATATCTGCTCTATAGTATGATACGTTTTTTATTTCTCCATCTACTATTTCTTGACCAGTTGCTATAAATTCTTCTTTTGTGGCTTGCAAAGCATTGATGTCCTGCATTGCAACATCTGTGCTATTTTCAGCAAGCCAGCCTTTAAAGGCATCGTTATGTTGTTGTACTTCTTCCAAAAGTTCTTTTGATCTACCGCTATCACCGGCACGTATAGCACTTAAGTAATCACTTAGCAAGCTTGGATAATTTGTTTGTAAATACATTATTAATGCATGACCAGTTTTATAAACCAGGCTATTTGCTTCACTATTTTCTGAGTATTCCAAATTTAAAATTCTACTTAAATCCAAATTTGCAGCTTCAGTTTTATCAATGCTCGATCCTTGAGCATTGAACTTATAGTCTGAGTGGTGTTCAAAGTAATCTGCAATCCCTTCCATTAACACTGTAGGTAAACGGCCACCTCCCGTAGCTAAGTAAGTCAAACCATGTGCAAATTCATGCTGAAGGTTGTGAACACCGCCTTGCTGATAGACGTACATCTCAGCAAAAACACCAGCTTCCCCTCTATAGTAAGTTTTACCACCTTCATCTCCAAGATATGAACCGAAACGCTCGCTTCCGCCAAGGTGAGTGTAATCAGCTTTATTATCGAACACATAAATTTTGAATGTTTGTTCTGAGCTACCAGGCTCCAACTTAAATGCATCTTTAAAATTAGTAGCTGTTTCTCTTATCTCACTTTCAATTTTAGCAAGTTTACTTGCCTTTAAATAATGAGAATAAACCTCTACTTTAATATTTAGCCCTTCTATTTCTATAATATGTGGCGAGTTAAATCCCTTACCACCATTATTGAAATATTCTTCTTTAGTTATATCTTTATTTACTTGTCGATTGATTGTCATAACTTTAACCTCTAATTTATTAATCCCTCAATATCAAGCATAGGGTGATCTCTCTAAAGAAAGCGTAAATTTCAACATCAGTATAATTTTTACTTTAGTAAAAAGATATAAATAATTAATTCAATATGTAAAATCATAGAGTACAGCTGAAGTTCTATGACAGTGTCATTTCAGCACCCTTCTTCCTTTCATCCCAGCGCATGGTGTACACAGCTGTACGAACATTGCAATTAGCAGGTAATTTGCGGGTGGTCGAGTAGACCGGTGGAACTTCCCCACTAGCCCCTCACAGAACTGTGCATGAACCTCTCGATTCACACAGCTCTTGTCATTTTTAGCCTTTACATC
>NZ_JBFTEN010000039.1:0-3278 GCF_041154185.1 Wolbachia endosymbiont of Tettigetta isshikii
CAATCTGCACAGATTTAAGCTAAATAAATAGCTCTAGTACTATAACAAGGGAGCCTGCGGAGGTTGTCAAGTAGTTTTTTTGTTTTTGTTGTCTATCCTTTTCTTATGAAGTGAAATTTGGTATAAGAAGACTTTTTACACAATTAACTGTTGAAACTTTATATTTTTGAGTGTATCATAATTAGTATACTTAAAAAGTATTACAGTTCTTTATAAACAGTAAATATCAAGGTATTTTGTATGTCAGATGATTTGTGTGGTTTTTTTATAGATATTCCCAGTGAAGGTTACATAATTGAGAGTTCATACTGCACAGGCAATGAATGTAGTAGTTACACAGGAAATATCGATCCAAGCGATATCTGGAAGTTTAGCTTGGTTTCGCCAGATGGTAAGGTAGTAAAAAAATTTGAGGCTAGTGTAACGGATCTTTTCGAGCCGAGAATTTGCCTTAGTGTAGATAGCAGTGGCAAAAAAATCGATTTTGATATCTCTCCTAAAAATTGTAACATAACAAAAGATGGGCTTCTTTGCATCGATGGAAACAATCAAGATCATAAGCTTAAGCTCTTGATAAAGAAGTATTAGTCTCTACATCTCGGGTGTAACGTTCAGTATAGGCGCTATTTTACTTGTAATGTTCTTGGCCACAGGTGAAGCGATTATTCCTCCGGTATCATACCGGCCCTGAGGTTCACCAATAACAATTAGTACTATATACCTTGGATCAAGTGTAGTTAGCACTCCTATAAACGACGCTATGTTTGCATTTTTGTCATATTTACCATTTACAACTTTTTCTGCTGATCCAGTTTTACCCACTATTGTATATGCTTTTATGTTTGCTCTCCTTCCTGTCTCATCTGTTACTGCTGCACGTAATAATTTTCTTATCTCTCTGGAAGTGCTTCCTGCAACAATCTGCTCCCATATGCTTTTTTTATTCAACATCAAAGTTGCATTGTGAAATATTCCGTTGTTAACTAATGCGGCTGCAGTTTGTGCAATATGCATAGGAGTTATAGCTATTTCATAACCATAAGACGCCGTTACTGAGGTGCTTTCACTCCATTTATTCAGAACTATCGGTATGGATTTTTCTGGCACTTCTATTCTCAAAGGAGAAAATAGCTTCATGGTCTTAAAATACTCTACCTGTTTCCCAATACCTAGTTTGACTGCAATTTTTGCTGTACCAACGTTGGATGATTTTACAAATATATCTCGCACAGTAACTTTTGGAATTTTGAACTCACGAAAATCCTGAATTTCATATTTCCCAATGGTGATTGGCTTTGATATGTCATATAAATCATCAGTTTTTACAACATTCGCATCGAGCGCTGCTGCTATTGTAAAGAATTTTATCACCGATCCAATCTCGTACACTCCAAGACTGGCACGATTAAACTTTTGTATATCTTTTGCCTTACTCTGCAGGTTAGAATTAAAGTCGGGCAGACTGACCATCAAAATGACTTCACTATCTTTTACACTTAAAACAATTCCTGCTCCGCCAGGTGCCTGATATCTGCTCACGGCTTTAGTGAGTTCCTGATGTACGATGCTTTGTACTCGTGTATCTAAGGATAGTTGAACATATCTACTGGTAGTGTTGTAACGTTTGTTACTTATGTATGCCTTAACTCCGGCAATGCCTTTGTCATCTATGTCGGTGTAGCCAAGCACGTGTGCAAACAAATTATTGTGATGGTATATACGCTTTACATCATCATAAAAGTTTACTCCTGGCACGCCAACGTTTTTTATTGCTAATAACTCTCGCGGAGTTAAATGCCTCTTTATCCAAGCAAATTTCTTTTTCGAGGTAAGTATTTTATATAAATCTTCATATTCAAGGTCATCCAAAATAGAACATAACTGTTCTGCTATACTTTCTGGATTCTTTACTCTGGTTGAATCTATATACAGTGATGTTGTTGGCATATTTGTTGCTATCATCACTCCATTTCTATCCAAAATATCAGGCTGTCTGTGTGCTATATTACTTTTTTTCGAGTCTTCTGAAGCAGCAAGCTGATCAAATGTTAAAGAGAACATACGAAAAATAATTATTATATAAAACATAAACAATGGTACTATAAAACATAGTGAGCGGAGCTTATTTCTAAGTAACGCTTGCATGTTTATTTGACTTGAAAAAAATGGAAGTTATCTTAGCGGAACCACGCGGTTTTTGCGCGGGAGTCAAAAGAGCTGTAGACATATTGACTATCACTTTAGAAAAATACAAGAACAAGCACCAAGTTTATGTGCTGCACGAAATCGTTCACAACGAATATATAGTAGAAGACTTTAAGAAACAAGGTGTGGTTTTTGTAAGCAGTATTGAGGACATTGAAGATAATGTGGGAATATTGATTTTTAGTGCACACGGAGTGTCAAAAAGCATTGAAGAGGAGGCAAAAAGAAAGGGTATTCAAGTGATTGATGCAACATGCCCTCTAGTCAGTAAAGTACATAAAGAAGCGAAAAAGTATGAGGATGGCGGCAAAGAATTAATTCTGATTGGGCATGAAAATCACCCAGAAGTTAAGGGAATTAGAGGAAGAGTAGACAATCCTATCACTTTAGTGCAAACCGTAGAAGATGTACACAGTTTAAAAGTTAAAAATCCAGACAATTTGTCTTACGTCACGCAAACTACGCTAAGCGTCGACGATACCAGCGAAATTATTGCTGCTCTAAAGCTTAGGTTTCCAACCATTACAGGTCCTAATTTAAAAGACATATGCTACGCAACACAAAACAGGCAAAATGCTGTTAAAAAACTAGCTGAAATCGTAGACATAGTGTTAATTGTAGGAAGTAAAAATAGTTCGAATTCAAATCGCTTATTAGATCTATGCATCGCTAGAGGGAAAAAAGCCCATTTGATTAATAATTACAGCTGTGTGAACAAAAGCTGGCTACAGGGTATAGAAAAGATAGGAATCACCGCAGGTGCTTCTGCTCCTGACATACTGGTTGATGAGCTAATAGACTACTTGAAAATACACATGAGCATAAAAGTTTCAGTTATGCCAGGTGATGTTACTGAAAACGTTCAGTTTAAAATACCGAATTTGGTTTAAAACAAAACTAGTCCACTAGCCTTTATTTTGATATTATTAATATCAATTTCTACTATACAGAAAGCTAGTAGACAACAGTAGAGAAAAGCTACCAAGCAGAAACAAAAAACTACTTGACAACCTCCGCAGGCTCCCTTGTTATAGTACTGGAGCTATTTATTTAGCTTCAATCTGTGCAGATTA
>NZ_JBFTEN010000022.1:0-18328 GCF_041154185.1 Wolbachia endosymbiont of Tettigetta isshikii
GCTTTTTACTTTACGAGTATTAGCTCGATGCACGGCAATATTCTTGTCAATAAGAAAATGTGATAAACCAAGCTCATATTTCCCTGTATTTTCTAAAGTCACTAAAGAATTAGGTAGAATATCTGAAAACTCTTGAAACAATTGTTGCCAACCAGAAGCATTATTATCAAATGCGACAGCATTCTTCTGTTTGTGAATTGCAACGACGTTTTTAAATTTTCCGATGTCAATGCCAATAAAATTTTGATAAGATGTAACAATAATAAACCTCGATAGTTTTGTTAATTTAAGATTGTAAACGGGTCCATATATATATGTCTCAAACAACTATTCAAACGTATCGAGAGATAGGGCTAGTGTACCTTGATAAGAACGGTTGTAATACCAATTTTTCTCGGTCGCACACGCCCATGATAACTCTATTCCTATAGTGAGTAGGGTTATCTTTCTCTCTTATCTTTTTATATCACGTTTTTAACTTACAATATTTTACAAGCCTCAGCCCTTGAAATCCAGCTTACAAGTACATATATAAGCCTATAAGTTAGTTTGTTGATGAGGAAAAACAAATGTCAAGTGTAAACTTAAGTGTATTGGATGATAGCGTTTTGATTAAGCCTATCAGCGAAGAAAAACAAGGTGGAATCGTGCTTCCATCGAGTGCTGAAAAGAAGCCTACTAAAGGTGAAGTCATAGCAACTGGTGAAGGTTCACGCAATTCAAGTGGTGAGCGTATAGCTTTAACTGTAAAAACCGGTGACAAAGTGTTTTATCGGCAATGGGCTGGTACGGAGATAGAGCACTGCGATGAAAAGTTTATAGTGATGAAAGAGTCCGATATACTTGCTATCGTTAAGTAGCAGCTTTTATTTTTACTAAACTAAAACAAAGCACAACATAGTGCATTGTAAGTAATTTTATTATAGTTTTCTAAGTTTTTTATTAACAAGAGGTGATAAAAATGACTAATATAGTAGTGTCAGGCGAGCAGTTGCAAGAAGCTTTTCGCGAAGTTGCAGCAGTAGTAGATTCAACAGTAGCAATAACTGCAGGGCCTAGAGGAAAAACAGTAGGGATTAACAAGCCCTATGGAGCACCAGAAATTACAAAAGATGGTTATAAGGTAATGAAGGGTATCAAGCCTGAAAAACCATTAAATGCTGCAATAACAAGCATCTTTGCTCAAAGCTGTTCCCAATGTAATGATAAAGTTGGTGATGGTACAACAACATGCTCAATACTAACTAGCAACATGATAATAGAGGCTTCAAAATCAATTGCTGCTGGAAATGATCGTGTTAGCATTAGAAACGGAATGCAGAAGGCAAAAGATGTAGTATTAAAGGAAATTGCATCGATGTCTCGCACAATTTCTTTGGAAAAGGTAGATGAGGTAGCGCAAGTTGCTATCATTTCTGCAAATGGTGATAGAGATATTGGTAGTAGCATTGCTGATGCTGTTAAAAAGGTCGGAAAAGAAGGTGTGATCACTGTTGAAGAAAGTAAGGGTTCAAAAGAATTAGAAGTTGAGCTTACTACTGGTATGCAGTTTGATCGTGGTTATCTTTCTCCGTACTTTATTACGAACAATGAAAAAATGATTGTGGAGCTTGATGATCCATATCTCTTAATTACAGAAAAAAAACTGAATATTATCCAACCTCTACTTCCTGTTCTTGAAGCTGTTGTTAAGTCTGGTAGACCTTTACTTATTATCGCAGAGAATATTGAAGGTGAAGCACTAAGTACTTTGGTTATCAACAAACTGCGTGGTGGTTTAAAAGTCGCTGCGGTAAAAGCTCCAGGCTTTGGTGACAGAAGAAAAGAGATGCTTGAAGATATAGCAGATTTAACAGGCGCTAAGTACGTCATAAAAGACGAACTTGGAATCAAGATGGAAGATCTCTCTCTTGAAGATCTTGGTACCGCTAAAAATGTTAAAATCACTAAAGACAATACCACAATTGTCAGTGAAAATAGCGATTCTGACAGAGTGAAAGCTAGAATCGAACAGATCAAATCGCAAATTGAAACTTCAACTTCCGATTACGATAAGGAAAAGCTAAGGGAACGTTTAGCAAAATTATCGGGTGGCGTTGCTGTACTTAAAGTTGGTGGAGCAACTGAAGTAGAAGTTAAAGAGCGTAGAGATAGAGTTGAGGATGCGCTGCATGCAACAAGAGCTGCAATCGAAGAAGGTATAGTTCCAGGTGGTGGAGTTGCACTTCTTTACACTTCATCTGTTCTTGATAAGCTAAAAGGTGGAAGTGACGAAGAACAGATAGGTATAAATATTATTAAGAAAGTCCTCAGTGCTCCTATCAAGAGATTAGTCAAAAATGCTGGTCTTGAGTCTGCTGTTATAATTGATCATTTGATTAAACAGAATGATAAAGAGCTTATATACAACGTTGAGGCTATGAATTATGCTAACGCATTTACTGCCGGTGTTATTGACCCGGCGAAGGTGGTCCGTGTTGCTTTTGAAACAGCGGTATCTGTTGCAAGCGTACTGATTACTACTGAATCTATGATAGTTGATGTACCAAACAAGGATGAAAGCGCTTCATCTCCTATGGGTGCAGGCGGCATGGGTGGAATGAATGGATTCTAAGTAAATGAAACCTTGGGGCAAGAAATTCACTTGCTCCACGGTATCTTCTAGTCTTTAAAGATCTCATATTTTATTTGTGCTAAAGGTAATGCGCGCAGTGCTTTTTACAAAAAGACACTACTTTTTATTTTTCTTATCCTTCTCATTTCTTTATACTACGGTTATCTAATAACAAAAAGCAGCGCAGAAGCCCACTAGGGTTGGTATCCCTACATTGGTACAATATTACATTAATAAATAATTTATATAATATTGTTTATTATAATAGCTAAAATCTAAATTTTTTCCTTTATATATATAGGGTAGGACTGCCTTTATGAAAATACATGCACATTTAATATTGTTTTTGCTTTTTTTTGTACTCAACTTCATGCTGACGAAGAAGTTGCAAAATTTGATTTGCTTATTGGTAAGGTAATTGAAGCAAACCTTACCCTTGAAGGTGCAATAAAGGTGACAATAATATCAGGTTGGCATATATATTATAAGGACACTGGAGATTTTGGTCTTCCCACTTCTTTTGATTGCAAGGGCAACACATCAAATATAGATATTTATTGGCCTACTCCAAAAGAACATAAAGACAAAATAGGAAGAGTAACATTTGTCAGTAACATATACAAAGATATGTTATTATTTCCATTCAAAATGAACATGTTTCCAAGCCGAAGGTATATTGACCTTAACTTTTGTATAAATTATGCGATATGTAAAGATAGGTGCATCCCTAAAAAGGCTGAAATAAAAATTAAGCAACCACTAAAGAACTTTGTAGGCTCTGATGCCAGTAAACTCATAAACGAGTGGTATGAAAAATAGGGTTTGGCAGACTGTTAGCTTATATAGCGTTTGTAGTGTGACTTCTCATGAACAATAAGTTAGGTATTTTCAATTTTTTTTGTATACTTAAATCAAAACGCTTACCTTTAGCACGTAGATGGATATAGTAAAGTTTGCTTTATTACTGCCAACAATATTACTTATACTAATCGCCGGTGTTTATCTATCAGTTAAACTAAAATGGCTACAGATATTTAGATTGCCGTACGCTCTTTCACTCATTGGAGCCAAGAGAGGGGAAAATAAATTTTCTTCTATAGCCGCACTATTTACAATTTTAGGGGGAAATTTAGGAGTAGGAAATATTTCAGGAACTGCTGTTGCTCTAAAAACTGGGGGACCTGGCTCTATTTTATGGATGGCAATAATTGTTGTTATCACTTCTGCAATAAAATATGTCACTTGTTATCTGAGTATAAAAAACAGAAAGAAAAAAAATGGAAGGTTTATAGGTGGCCCTATGGCCTACATGGCTGATGCATTTAACTCTAGAAAAGCCACAATTGCGTTTCTAGTCATTATGATGATAGTCTCGATAACCGTTGGTAACCTTGTTCAGGTAAATTCTCTGTCAATACCACTTGACATGATAGATGTACCTGTGATTACTGGTGGAATCACAATGGCCATAATATTTTTTATTGTTGCAGCTCTCAGCTTAAAAAAAATTAAAATTTTCATATCAGCTATGATACCGATAATGACGGTGAGTTACCTAACGCTTTGTGGTATTATATTATTTAAGTTTAGTGAAAATATTCTTCCTTCTCTAAAACTAATAACAAACGGCTTTTTTACAACTGACAGCTTTAGCTTTGGTTTATCTCTAGGTTTAATTGTGGAGATGTTGACTATTATTCAAGTAGGAACCCTGCGAGGTATCTTCGCAACAGATATAGGGCTTGGCCTTGAAGGCATCGTACACTCTTCAATTGTTCCTAAGAAAAACAACAATAAATTTATCATTGAACAGAGCCTAATCACAATAATATCACCTTTCATAGTTGTATTCGTAATATTTATTACAACGATGGTACTGCTTGTCACAGATTCTTGGATCACTGATTTAGAGAGCACTAACATGTGCATCTTTGCTTTTAGAAAAGCTATGAATTGGCATTATATTGACTACTTAATCATGGCCATAATGTTTTGTTTCGCCTTTACTACTATTTTTACTTGGTTCTTTTGCTCAAAACAGACAATACGCTATATATCTATGAATGACAAATACACTAAAATCTGGATTGTAATTTTTACCGTAATCATTCCACTTGGCGCGATAGGTAAAGTCCAGTTATTATGGGATGTTGCTGATATTTCAATCGCCGCTTTGCTGTTTATTAATATACTCGCTATACTCAAGCTAACTTATCAAGATCCAGAAGTTTTTACTATGAGCAGCAGATATTTAAAATTGGACATGTCAGCCAAATTGCCGTCTGATACCAAATACCAATAATATTTTTTTTGGCAAATTAAAAAGTTTCCCTACGATTAGAGGTTTAGCGAATTTATCTTGCTTGATAACGAAAATTGGCATAATCCTTATGCTTAAGAAATTTACCAAATGGGAAAAAAAGCAAAAGAAGCCCCGTGGCAGCTAGTTATCTACTTTTGTTTCGAAATTTTGGCATTTTTTATCCTAAACGCTTAATAAGTGCGACTTATTTGCTTTTTAATGCAACTAACCTTAGCCGTAAACGTTTAAGAAATTCACTAAGCAGAAAAAAAAGGCAAAAGAAACCCTGAGTAGCTAGTTATTCACTATCTATCTTATAACATTGGCGTTTTTGATGTCTTAAACGACTCATAAGCGCGTTTCAGCTTGAAAAACAGAAGTTTTAAAAAGACATGCAGTGCACATAGTGCGAAAAATTAAACGCGAGACGCCAAATATGCTAAGTTTTTTTGTCATTTAATCTGCACAGACTGAAGATAAATAATAGCTTCAGTCTCATTGAAAGGGTAACGGTGAAGGTTGTCAAGTAGTTTTTTTTGTTTCTGTTGGATGATACTAGAATTCAGGAAGAAAGAAACTAGTTTTGTTTCACAACAATGCATCTTTTCATTCCCGCCAAGTCATATACATACTCCTGAAAAGATAATCCATATGAGGGGATTATTTTGTCGATATCGTTTTGATCTTCGCTTATTTCCAATATTGCAGCCCCCTTCTTTTTAAGGCACTTTCTCAATATTGGAAAAATACTCAAGTAACAGCTCAAACCATCAATACCGCCATCAAGGGCCATTTTCGGTTCTTTTTGCACTTCTGCTTGCAGGTCTTTTAATTTACTGCTTTTGATATATGGAGGATTGCTAATTATAAGATCAAACAAGCCTCTGCACTTTGTCCACGAACTTGGAAGTATTCTAGCTCTGCTAGGTAGATTATGCTTTTTTACGTTCTGACAGGCAACCTTATATGCTTCCAAGCTTTTTTCAAAACCGATGCCAACAGCATGTTCATACTCGCTAAGTACGGATATCAGTAAGCAACCTGTGCCTGTGCCGAAATCTGCGATTTTTAGTTTCTGCTGCTTGTTTGGGTAGTATTTTAACACTGCTAAGATTATTGTTTCACTGTCTGGTCTTGGGTCCAAAACGTACTGATTAACTATGAAATTTTTGCTCCAGAATTCGCGATTACCTATTATTTGCGATATCGGATACCTTTCTGCTCTTTTTTTCGTTAATTTCCAAAATAGCTGTTCTTTCTCTATAGGCACCTGATTAGCATGGTTCATAATTATGAATGATCTTTCTACGCCAAGAACGTACTGCATGATGATTTCACAGTCTAGGCATGGTGACTCAACTTTATGCGATAATAATAGTTCTGATCCCTCTTGAATTAGAGTGATGATAGTTTTCATCGTCTCAAAAATTTGGCTCTTTCAGCCAAGAATAGCGAGGCAAAAACCTCCAGCTTAGAATAACTGTATCATATTCCAGTGTCAAACAGGTTATAACCTAGTTACTTCAGTTCTACTATTGACGTATAAAGCTTCTTCTAGCTCTTTTGAAGGATTTTCCGTTTTTTCCAGTTGAGTATCTAACTTGTTCTGTATGTTCGATAAAGCTGAATCAAAGTTTTCATCAACCTGCTTTGCTTTATGCATATTATCCATTGATTCCTCGAATTCTTCCACGCCACATAGACTTCTTGTTTCTTGTGGCATGCTTTTGAATATTTCTCTTATTTGGGTTAAGTTTTGACGAATTTGCTCCTGATATCCAGCAATTCTTTCTTGATATATGTCGATCATTTTCTGGCATAATTTACTCCTAAATAGATGCTTCTCTTTTCTTCTAAGTAAGGGTTTGAAAGTGTTTACAGTTAAGAATTGCTTCTCTATATTTTTTTATGTTGTTAATTATTCCGATTATTGACTTACCTATTTCCCTCAAATTTTCTTCCTGTTCTTTTCTTTCAATTACACTTTTGGATTCATTTTTTGCCTGGTTCATTTTGTCATATAGGTTTTTGCATTCTTTGTAAGATGCCATTGGTTGCAACACTCCTTCTTCCACGCCTTTATCGTAAAAATTCTTTAACTCATTACTTGATAATATTGCTATAGCATCTTCTCTTTTACCGTGTGATTTAGGGTACGTTTTACTGAATGAACTAACATGGCTTAATAAGAAGTCTTTAATAAGCTCTTCTTTTTTTTACTGCAAATAGCTTTTCTAGTGTTTCGATATATTTTAAAGTTTCCGCAAAAAGCTGTCCACCAGATGGAGTAAATCCCTGTAATTGCTTGCTTTGGGCTTTATAAAAATCGATTTGCAAAAAATCCTTAGCTTGCTTCTTTATTACTGAGAGTTCATGGAATGCTTTTTCTGGATTGACTTTTCTAAGAATACTAGTGGCTTTTCTAACCGCTTTCTCTCTTTTTTTATTATCCTGCTTTTCATTTAATATTAGGCGCTCAGTTTTGGTAAAAGCGTCACCGCTAGCACTCTTGACGATGTTACAAACGATATTTTACAACTTGCTCAGTTGCCACATAATCTATTTCCCTTGCAAAACAATCAACAAACAATTGCCAAATTTTCTTATCAACAAACTTACTTATCTTATTTTCAAAATCTTCTCTGCCTTTAAAACCTAAGATGGTATAGAGGTTTTTTCAACTATTGGCTCGTCATAATGTTTTAATACTTTATTATTTCTATTAAATAGAGACTTACTGACTTTGATTGTACCCATGATATTACTTCAACACTATAATAAAAGTATAAAATTTAATATTTAATTTTTACTTACTGTGAACGTAATTGGAGCTGTGAAATATGGGTATATCATACTAGTTTTGCTTCTATATTAAAACTTTAACTCCTAGCTCGTTATTAGTAATATTATTCATATAAGTAACTATAGTTTATGCCTGAACTTTGGAATATATTGTTATTGGTAGCCTGCTTATTGTCTTTAACATATTTATTTCTACCGCTCAGTTCCTATCAGTTCGTTACCACTGCTATATTTTTCTGTGTATCAGCATCAATGGCTGTCTTGGTTTACTGTCACATTACAGACGATTTCTCACTTGAAAACGTATATTACTACTCTCATAGAACAAAGCCTTTGATCTACAAAATCTGTGGTGTTTGGGGAAATAAAGAAGGGTCTATGTTACTTTGGACCTTAGTTCTTGCCTTTTACTTGTTTCTGATGAGCATTTTTATTGATAATAACAGTGAACTGAAGAAGGTATCCTTAATCACTCAGGGCTTGATTTGCTTTTGTTTTTTGTTGTTCACTTTATTTGAGTCTAATCCTTTTGCTAAAATGCCAAGCGTTGAAACAGATGGTCTTGGTTTTAATCCAATATTGCAAGACATAGGTCTTGCTATTCATCCACCGATATTGTATTTGGGGTACCTAGGATTTAGTGTTCCTTTTTCGCTCTCTATAGCTGGACTCATTGCAAACGCTGAGGGAAATGTTTGGGCTAAAGCTGTTAGACCTTGGGTGCTTGTTTCTTGGTCGCTGCTTACTTTGGGCATCAGCCTTGGAAGTTGGTGGGCGTATCGTGAACTTGGTTGGGGTGGATTTTGGTTTTGGGATCCAGTGGAAAACGTTTCTTTGATGCCGTGGCTAGTTGCAGTGACGCTGACACATCTGCTACTTGTGGTACGAAATTTCAATGTTTTAAGAAACTTTGCCATTTTGCTCGCGCTTACAACTTTTACATTGAGTGTAACTGGAACATTTTTAGTCCGCTCTGGAATACTTGCTTCGGTGCACACATTTGCTGATGATCCAAAGCATGGACTGTATATACTAGCTTTACTCGGTGTAATTACAGTCAGTAGCTTAGCAATATTTGTAGTATTTACGAAAAAAAATCGTCCATCTTTAGTGTCATTCCAGTGCTTGACATTGGAACCCAGAAAAAAAGAAGCAAGTAATCAAGCCACTAAGATGACAGAGGGCAGAAAATTCTTCTCACGTTTTACAATGATGTTGATAAACAATTTATTATTCATCACTGCTTTTTTCGTCATATTCGTTGGTACTTTATACCCTACAATACTTGAATATTTAACTGGCGAGCTTATCTCAGTTGGAGCACCGTATTATAATTCCTTATTTAATCCTATTGCACTGGCTATTTTAGTCCTTACGATAATTGGGCAATACTGCCGTTGGCAGGGAAATAGCCTATTGCCAATATTCCGTGAATATAGACTCTCATTTTGTAGCGCTGCAGCCATTTTGCCGTTTATCTTTCACATGGAGCTAATAATAGTACTGTCAATTACCATTTCCATAGCACTATTAGTCTTTGTTTTGGAAGCGTACAGTAAAAGAATTCGCTTATTTAAGGCAGCATTTAGTGAATCAATTTTACTAGCAAAAAGAGTTTCCAAGTCCTACTATGCAATGATGCTAGCTCACGCTGGAGTGGCAATTCTGGTACTTGGTGTAGCCTACTTAGTTGGCTGGCAAGAAAAAAAGGAGAATTACCTAAAAATAGGGGATAGCATAACAGTCAATAAATTCAAAGTCACTTTACGAAATATTGAGTTGATAAAAAAGAAAAACCTCTATGCAGTGAGAGGAACAATGGATATCAGGAATTTATTGAATAATAAGGTAATAGGTGAAGTAACCCCTGAATATAGATTTTACCTTGTGGAAGGTCAAAAGAACGTTGAAAGCAGTATTTATCACAATTTATTTTCTGATATTTATGTTGTAATTGGCGAGATCGACAAAAGTAAGAGCAAGATCGCCACTAAGGTGCACTATAAACCTGGAATGCTTGCAATCTGGCTTGGATCCTTCCTCATCACTTTTGGCTCGCTCCTTGCTGCTCTGCCTTTATTGAGAAGATTTCAATAGGACTCCTTTATATTATTATAAAAAAACTACTTGACAACCTCCGCTGTTACTCTTATTGCAGTGTTGCAGCTATTCATTTAGCTTCAATCTGTGCAGATTAAACGACGAAAGTATCACGGTTGGCGTCTTATATTTAATTTTTTGCACTATGTGCACCTCATGTCTTTATTAATTTTACCTAGACTTCTAGGTTTTTCCCTATACAAGCTGAAACGCGCTTATAAGTCGTTTAAGACATCAAAAACGCCAATTTGCAGGATTAGAGAGTGAGCAACTTCTACCACGGGATTTCTTTTGCTTTTTTTCTCATTTGGTAAATTTCTTAAATATTTATAGCTAAAGCAATTCATGAACCAGGCAGAAAGGTGTCATTCCAGCGCGTGACGCACAACTGTACGAACATTGTGGGTATTGGCTATATATACACAATGAAGTTCCCTAAAAACACTTTGTAATGGGTCAATTTCCGAGTATAAAGCAGAAATATCGCTATAGTAATAAAATATGCTAATTAGGAATTTAATAAGGCAAGCTACTAAAGTGGGGAATAGTGAAAATACCACACGGTATATAGAGTATCTCTACCAATTTGAGAAGTTTAGGAACACATTAAACCTTGCTTTATCACTAATAAAGCGAAATAGGCTCTCATTTGCAATATATCGAGAGGGGCTGATGGATACGGAAGAAGGAGTATGTAAGACAACTCAATCTTTCGGTGTAAATAGGTACGTTATTGTGCTGAGAAGGTCAAATCCGTACATTATAGTGCATGAACTTTCACATATGGTTGAAAATGAGCTGAGCCTGAAGCTAGAGCAGGAATTTCTCCATAAAGTCTATCAGGATATTGAGCAGAACCTAAAGCAAGCAAATATTCTTGTACAGAGAATTATTGGTCAAGTTATATTTAAGGAGATACAAGCTTATCAGACTGCAAAATCACGCGCGTCGGAATTATTTGCACGCTATTTTGAGCTATTTGCTTGGGCTCAGGAGGTTTACCCTAAAGATAAAGAGTACTTAATTCGCACTCAAGATTTAAACAGGGTATTCCTTGTTACTGACCAATGGAAAAAGAACTGCCTAGACCCACAAATAATCGACAGAATAGATAAGAAAATAAAGGAATACAGCAATAAAACTGCCATTCAAGACGTGGCCAAAGTGCAAAGTAGCTGGACTGATAAATTTTCTCCTGGAGGCAAAAAAATTAGCTCCATCTTTGGAGATGATGATTAACTTAGCAGAATATAGTTAACTTTCACGGCATTTTAGAGTATAGTTTTTATAATTAAAGTGCTCGAATATACGTGAAAACTATCTTAGCTGTTGAAACAAGCTGCGATGAAACTGCAGCAGCAATTGTAAGTAGTGATAAGCAAGTCCTTGCCCACGAGATTCTTTCTCAAACAGAACACAAAAAACGTGGTGGGGTAATCCCTGAAATAGCGTCACGTGCTCATATGGAGCATTTAAGTGGTCTAGTAAAAAGCGCTATAGAAAAATCTAACCTTAATTTTTGTGATCTGGATGCGATTGCAGCAACATCAGGACCAGGGCTCATAGGTGGATTAATAGTTGGCACAATGATGGCCAAAGCGATTGCACATGCAGCACAAAAACCATTTATCGCAGTTAATCATTTGGAAGCACATGCACTAGTTATTAGGTTACTATATGAAGTCAAATTTCCGTTTTTAGTCTTATTGATATCAGGTGGTCATTGCCAATTTTTAATCGTACAGGATGTGGGTAAATATATTAAACTTGGAGAAACACTAGACGATTCGTTGGGTGAAGCGTTTGATAAAGTTGCTAAGATGCTGGGTTTAAGCTATCCTGGAGGTCCACTAATTGAAAAATTAGCTGAAAAAGGTGATGGCGCAAGATTTAAACTTCCAAGGGCAATGAAAAACCGTTCTGGATGTGATCTTTCGTTTTCTGGAATCAAAACAGCAGTAAAAAACTTAGTGCAAGAACTTGAAATGAGTGAGCAAGATGTGTGTAATGTATGCGCTTCATTTCAAGAGTGTATTAGCAGTATACTACTTGATAGAGTCAAAAATGCGGTTATTATGGCTGCATCTTTAAATATCAAAATCAATGATTTTGTAATTACTGGCGGGGTTGCAGCAAATAATTTCTTGAGAGAAAAATTAAAGAAACACATAAACTTGAACGTATTTTTTCCTCCAAGCAACCTATGTACAGACAATGCAGTAATGGTTGGTTGGACAGGCATCGAAAAATTACAGAAGAGTTATATGGATTCACTAAATTTTGCACCAAGGCCAAAGTGGGAATTGGAAAGTTATTAAGGACTTTCCATTCCGAATTAGGCAGTAAAGAAAGCTATTTCTTTTTGCCATTGTTTATATTTTCTATTTATGTATAATAATATTTTATTATATCAACTTAAAGTTAGTAGCTGCTGTTAATATTTTTGCAATAAAAGTTGTATATGGTGCATGTAATCAAGTTAAAAGGAAGATTGTGGAAATCACGCCACTGATAAAAAAGGAATTGAAGCAAAGTACGCTATATACCTGCTTAGAGAAGTGTAAAAGTGCATTTTGGTTCATTTTCTGGTTTAGCTCAGGAATCAACTTATTAATGTTATTCCTGCCACTTTATACCTCTCAGGTGCTTGATCGGGTGATATTGAGTGAAAGCGTATCGACGCTAGTTATGCTGACAATCATCACTTTATCCGCGTTTGCGTGTTCTGCAATGCTCGAAACCTGTCGATATCTAGCCATGGCAAAGATTGGTGACTGGATCGATAAAACTGCAACACAAGACCTGATAGTAAGATCAATCAGGCTAACATCAGTGCAAAGCTCAACTTCCAGTGGTGAAGCACTACGAGATCTTGGGGTAATAAAAAATTTCATTATGGGAAATGGTATATTTTCACTATTTGATACCCCATGGTCATTAATTTACCTTATTGTGATCTTTATGATACATATCTCCACTGGGTTTATAGCTATTGCCGGAATCATTATATTAGTCTCTATGGCAATATGGAATGAGCTTGCCACTAAGCGCATATTGCAAGAAACCAACGAAGAAACTATACGGAATATCAATGCTATAGATGTTGCAACAAGAAATGCAGAAGTGGTTGAAGCTATGGGTATGTCAGAATTCATAGTTTCTGGTTGGTGCAAACGAAACGACCAGAACCGCGCAATGCAAATCAAAGCACAAAATCGCTCTAACGTAATTACTGGAATCACTAAGTTTCTGCGCTCGACTCTGCAAATATCGGTAATTGGAACAGGTGCATTACTTGCAATTACAGCCCATAAAACTGCCGGTAGCATCATCGCTGCCTCAATTTTAATGGGTAGAGTATTGGCTCCATTTGATGCAGCAGTTCATACTTGGAAATTTCTAAATCAGGCCAGAATGTCGTATGGCAGACTGCAAAGACTTATACTCACATCACCAAAAAGAGAACAAACTATGGATCTACCAGAACCCGAAGGAAGACTGGAATTTGATAGAGTATTTTTTACTCCTTATGGGAGCAACAAACCAACAATAAAAGGGATATCATTTGTTATAGAGCCAGGAGATGTGGTAGGCGTTATTGGTGCAAGTGCTTCTGGTAAATCAACCATTGCAAAATTAACAGTTGGTGTATGGAAACCCATATCTGGTGTAGTCAGGCTAGATGGTGCCGATGTATACACTTGGGATCGAGAAAATTTTGGTAATTATGTTGGTTACTTACCTCAGGATATTGAGTTATTTAACACCAGTGTCAAAGCCAATATTGCTCGCATGAGACCAGACCCAAATCCTGAAGAAATAATCAAAGCAGCAAAAATTGCAGGAATACATGAACTAATACTGAGTTTACCAAATGGGTATGATACAACGATAGGGAGTTTTGGAGTGACACTTTCTGGTGGGCAGAGACAACTGCTTGGCCTTGCAAGAGCTTTTTATGGAAACACAAAGCTTTTGGTACTTGATGAGCCAAATGCCAACCTAGACAGTAGTGGAGAGGCGTGCTTAATTAATGCAATCAACGTTGCAAGAAAGCAAAATACCACAACTATTATCATAACTCACAAACTACCGTTATTATCTGTAGTTGATAAAGTAATCCTCATGTCAGACGGCGTCATTTATGCTATGGGACGGAGAGATGAGATTTTAAGCAAATTGGTTGCTCCATCATCAAATACTGCAGAAGGTGAATGTTCTTCAGCAAGTGGTTAGTTGTTTTTTTACACTACCTTGTCCACCTACTCCATTGAGCGGATACTATCAATGTAATAAAACAAGACCTTTTTAGTCAGTTCAAAATCTTTTAAGATTTCTCCTTCGCATCTTGCTGTAATGCAGTTTTGTGTATTTGATGCTCTAAGGAGCCACCAACCTTTATTATCTTTGTTGGTTACTTTAATACCATCGAGCTCTGAGAATGCAATATTTTGTTGCTCTAGCGTTTTCTTTATTGGTTCAATTATTTGAGATTTTTTCTCATCTTTAACTACAACATTCACTTCATGAGTGATATATAATTTTGGTAAATCCTCAATCACCTCAGATAGACTTTGATTTTTCTTAAGTAAAACGTCAATGGCTTTAATAGCAGAATATAGTACGTCATCAAAACCTAGCTCAGAGAAGAAAAAATGTCCACTCAGTTCACCGGCAAATTTTGCCTCTTCCTCTACCATCTTTTTCTTAACTAGTGAATGCCCAGTAGCGCATGCAATTACTCTCCCCCCTAATCCGCTGACAAAGTCATGCACTTTCATGCTCATTTTTATATTAGCAATAACTTTGCTTCCTGGGTATTCTTCCAATACTTCACGCGCAAAAATCATAAATAAATGGTCATTGGAAACAACATTGCCTTTGTTATCAATTAAGCGTACTCTATCACCATCACCATCGAGTGCAATACCAAGATCACATTTATTTTCCTTTACAACATCAATCAATTAAACGAGATTTTTCTCCTCTATGGGATCTGGGTCGTGCAGTGGAAATGTTCCATCTATAGAGTTATTGGTTACGATATTTATATGACCTGGTAAGATCTTTTCAATATACCTCGCAATTCCACTTGCTGGGCTATTGCCAAAATCCCAGGCTATTTTTAGCTTTTGTGTAGAGTTGTTCTTGAGCGCACCTTTTAATATGCAAATATACTCACTATATATATTTATGTTAATTGAGCTTCCAATTTTTGTACTGTTCTTAATCGGACTGCTTATAACTTCCTTCATTTCTTGGTCTGAGTAAACTCTCTTACTGCTGAAAAATTTAAAGCCATTGTATTCGCTGGGGTTATGTGAAGCGGTGATCATAATGCCAAGATCTGCCTGCATGATTTGCGTTGCAGTGTAGAGCATAGGCGAAGAGCACAGTCCTATGCGTGTAACATTTGCTCCAGATAAAATTAGGCCCCTGATTAATTCTTTTTCTATACTTGGCGAATCTATTCTGTTGTCACAGCCTACACAAACATTAGCTACAGTTTGGCCAAATTTTCTGCCTATCTTCATATCCATCACTGATCTGCAGGTCTTTGCCTACTACACCTCTAATATCGTATTTTCTTATAATGGTTTTATCCATACTGTACTTCTTGAAGTAACTACTATATAACATTGTAAACAAATGCTCAAGTTTCTTCCTTATTCACTCACATAGTTAATTAATTTTTAAGCTAAAGATATTGCTATTTTAGCATACTTTTAGAAATATGGAATCATGTCAGGGGAAAACGAAAATGTATCTATAGCTGAGAGTCAAAGTTTAAATGCAGATGAAACAGTAAGAAGTAGTGTACTGAAGACTATTAAAGACAGCAAAAATCTCCAGGAAGCTATAGAGCAACTAGAAAAGAAAAATTAATCTGGTACCTTATTGGTCCTTTACGCAAAGATGAGGAGGTTAGGAAACAGATAAACTCAAAATGGGAAGCAGATTTCCAGCGGTTCGAGCAGTCAATAAAGGCAACACATGAGGAACTTAAATTGTCTCTGTCGGATCAAAGTTTCTTAGCGTATTCAACAAAAGATAATGACTTCAACATTAGGTTTGAAAATAAAGAAGAACCAGTAAAAATCAGTGATATCTTAAGAGCTAGCAGCGAGGGTAAGGTCTATCACATATCCCTCGGAGAAGACAACCAAATAACCGCAAGCAAGAAAAATGGTAATGAGAGGCATTATAATTTTACTGGCTCTGGCTCATGTGGGATGACTATCAACTGGCAAGCTAAGGATTTTGAAGGTAATAGTATAAGTTGTAGCATGACTGTAGAAGTGGGTCTCAGTGGTATACTGAAAGTGATTGGCGAGCCGAAATTTGGTGATTTAAAGTTCACAAGTTCATTATCAGAGGAAGAGGAAGGTAAAATATTAAAGTTAGTTGAGCAAAGTAAAGAAGTTTTTATCAATGGAAAATCTCTATTGGAAGCTTTTATTGGTACGGACAAGAATGTAGGCAATCAGCCAATGTAGGAAGAGGAAACATTTATACGAAATCCACTTGCATCACCGCAGTCGCCTACGCTAGATAGCAGTGGGTATTCTTCTCTTGAAAACCCGTCTATAACTTCTTCACGGAGAAGCTCTTTCTCTTTTGAGGACGAAGAAGAATATGAACAAGAAGAAATGAATTAAGGAATAAAGTAAAGAGATTAGAGAATAGAGTAAAAGAATTAGAGAAAGAAAACGAGTACCTTAGGAAAGAAAATGCAGAGTTAAAAAAGCTTAATCAAAGGACAGCAGAAGAGAGTAATAGAAGGGAAAGGGAATTAGTCGAGGAAAATCAAGCTTTGCAAAAGAAGATCATAGAGCTTAAAGCTAAATTGGAAAGAAATGAGAAGGAATTAGCTAATGTGAGAGATCGATTGGATGAAGAGCAATTGCAGCGCAAAGAATTGGCTAAAGAATTGAACCAACTACAAAAAGAAAATTTAGAGAAGGCAATCCAACAACTTAGTGGAAAGTCTCTTGTAGCTGAAATAGAGGAGGTAAATGAGAAAAAAGATAAGCAGATACAGTAGATAAGAAAAGAAAAAGAAGAATTAAAAGAGAAGTTCCGAATGGAAATAGAGAGACTTAAACAACAGCTTGAGGAGAAGGAAAGTATGCTAACAGACACACAAGAGAAATTAAAATCTACAAAAGAGAGTCTAGAGCAATTGCAAGACATATTACGTCAGAAGGAAGGCCAGAGAGAAACAGCAGCCGTACCAACTCAAACTGAAGTTAGGCATGAGAGTAAAGGAATCCAAGCAAGTATACAACAGCATTATGTTGAGACTAAACTTACAGCACCTGAAACACAAGACTAGGGTACACAAGAAGCTCAGCCACAAAACATTATGGATTGGCCTGTTCCAAAGGGACTTGATTTTTTACAGCCAGAAAAAGTGTCTATAGATATTCAAAAAAAGGAAAGTTCTACTGCTACTTCGTCAACTCAAACAATTTTGACTTCTGATGGTGGGCGAGACTTTTTTGACAAAGAGCACAATATTATTGTGGCAGAATTAAAACCATTTCCACCGGAAACAAAGTTATCAGATACAGAATTAACCCCTAAGGATCCAGGAAAATCACGGCATAAAGCTTGATCTAGTTGTCGTAATCTCTGCCAATTGTGGATATCTCAGCGTCACTGCCATTAAGTTAAGGAAGGAATGGTCAAAAACTGAACCAAAAAGATTTAAAATAATTAAGAAATTGTAATAAGTGCTAGGCTCTGTGGACAAAATTTTAGAGAAGCCATACAAGAGCCGCGACAAAATTTAGAAAACCCATAAAAACCTCAGCCGTTTTATCGAATCTGGAAAAAATACGCCTAAAGTTCTTAATTTTACCAAAAAAAACACTCAATTAAATGACGCTCTTTATAAACGTGTTTATCGTAACCCCTCTGCACTTTTCGATTACGCTTCGTAGGAATAACTGCTGTACATCCCTTGCTTTCAAGACTCGTAATAAAAGCATTGCTGTCATAGCCTTTATCAGCTACTACAGTCGTATTATAGACACTTTCAGTTAATGTTGCTGCTTGTGTAATCTCGTTTCTTTGACCAGCATTTAAAGTAAATTTCAGTGGATTTCCAAGTGCATCAACAAGTGCATGTGTCTTTGTCGTAAAGCCACCTTTACTTTGCCCTAAAGCCTCTTGATCCTTGGAGTTTTTTGTATAGCCATCTGAACATTGGTGTGCTCTAACGATCGTACCATCGATTATGACAGCTTCTAAATCTGGCTCTTGTTTAGTGTACTCCAATAAATTCTTCCAAATACCCCTTTCGCACCATCTCTTAAATCGTTTATGTACGCTTCTGTAATGGCCATAGATTTTCGGCAAGAGCCGCCATTGGCAACCACTTCGTGCAACACCGCTTCTATGAATATTCTTATCAACTATGTTTTTTAAAAATTTTTTATTTGTGTGATTTTGCAACTTTACCCAGTCATATGGGCAATAAAAACCCGTTTGTTATAGAAAATAGA
>NZ_JBFTEN010000040.1:0-3226 GCF_041154185.1 Wolbachia endosymbiont of Tettigetta isshikii
TATCTTAGCTTGTAAACATAATAAGGTAAAAATTTTAGATTACCTACTTGGCAGTAATAGTAAAATTCTCAGTACTTTATCTGTTGGCATCAGAGGAACTACTATATTACCAGATGATGAGGATGAAACGTGTCATAATGCATTTTATTATGCTATACGTTCAGGCAATGTTGAGCTTCTTGATACACTCATTAATAAATGGCCAGGCAATTATTTTGCTATTCATTTCAGGGAATTAGATGAAATTCTTTCACGAGCTTATGAGGAATTAAAACTAAAGAACGTACCATTGTCAGAAGAGATAGAAATTTTTGTTGAAAATAAGTTAATAAATCTCCGTTTTTTTTCTAATGTTTCTGGACAAGATCGGAATGTGAAGAGTTATCTTAATAACATCAGACAGCGGATTGAGTTAGTACTTCAAAATATTAGCTTGTTAAAGGCAGAGTACTCACACACAGGAAAAGCAGACGAAAAGTTTTTATTCATAGCAAAATTTATTGCACAAAATATTCATATATTAAAACGACAGTTGAAGTCAACCTATGATAGGTTACCTTGGGAAGAAATTGAATTTTGTTTGGTCAGTTTTGTTTCTTCTCAAATAAAACAACAAGAAATTAATCTATTCTATAATGCCACATTGAATAAAAGTAAAATACTAAACCACTTAGAAAATTTTGCAAAGAAACTTGAAGAAGAAAAAGATATTATAGAAGATGTGGACATTGGTAAATTTGCTGATCTCCCAAAGTTAAAACGTGAGAAAGTTGTTGCAGAGATTGTTAGCAATTATCCTCAATTTGGAGAGTTGTATAGCGATTATCAACAAATTAGGGATATCCGTTCTTTAGAGAAAATAAGTGATTATATAAAGCTGGCATTATCGACTGATCCTAAACAAAGGGAAGGTCAGTTAATTATTACAAGGGTTTTACAGGTTATTGGTGAATATTTAAAAAACACTCTAGAATCTCCTAAGTTATCTAGCACTACAAGCGAGCTTCTTTTACTATCATTACCAAAGAACACAAGAGAAGTCATTATAGATTTACGTAATTCACTATCACATGCTTACTCGCTGTCTAAGAGAACAGAGATTGAGGAAAATACAGATGTTAACTTTTTTATTGGTGTTCAAAATGATACTGAAAGAATCGATAATGTAATTACTGATATTCTTTACAACAACAAGATCAAAATGATCAGAATATTGCTAAAGAAAATTACTAACAGTGAAAGCTTAGACGAGATAAAAGAAGTTGCTGGAATATTTAGTACCAGTAACGTTGAATTAGATAAAATGATTACAGAGAGTTTTAAAGTGATGGAACATGATAAGCTTGAAAAACTCATTAAAGAATTAAGCAATAATATAACTGACCAGACAAATTATGAAAAGGAGCTGTTTAATAAAATTGTTAACATAATAAATTTTGCAAAAACTAAAACAAAAAATATCAGAACTGTTTATATTACGGCATTTGAATCATTAAAGATCTTAGGTGTTGCTTTTAACGACAGTAAGATTAACCATAATGTTATTAGAGGAATGAAATTCTTTGCTAATAAAACACTAAAGAATATTCCTTCCCAAATAGAGTCTCACAGTCTTAAAGAAATTACCGAACTATCAATGAAAATTTCTCATAGTGCTAGGTTAAGAATACAGGATGACAACCTTGATAAAGTAAATAGATTAACTTGTGAGATTTTTTACATTGCTGAATTTGGTACAGGTGACCTTAAATGGATTGAGGAATTGAGAGACAAGTTGAATGAGAAAGGTTCGTTTATTCCTTTATATAAACAAAGGAAGGCTTACAATATAACAGAAGAAAAATATAATAACCAGTTTGAACTGAAGTTATCTGAACTGAAAAGTATTTTGAGGAATAACGCATTAAGTGGCAAGTTAATTGAAAAGCTCCCTTCCTACAAGAGAAATAAAAAGTTGCAAGCAGTAGTAGAAATGCTTGTTCTGGATATAATGTCAATCTTAGGTAGATCAGAGAAGCATCTAGAAAACAATCTACTTTTTTTAGATGATAACACTCCTTTATTAACTGGAAAATGTTTGCGTAATCACTTAGCACACGATAATACCTTAGTTGATGTGTTGTTATCTGATCCCTCAATAGCAGTTATCTTGAACGCTAAAAAACTTATTTCAGAAAATGTAATAAAAAGTAAGAAGAAAGTTGGCAAGTTGGTAAGAGATGATCCTTCCAAACTGAAGGATAAATACGATCAAAGTCTTATTACTATTACTAATCAGGAAAAAATGTTTGCTGCGTTGGAACAAGGAAATCTTGAAGACTTAAAGAGTTATCTCAGAAAAGGAGCTGATATCAATGCTAGAAGTATTAACTCATCAACTACATTACATTTTGCTGCTCATGGACCTGGTCTCGAGGTTATAAAATTTATCATTGATCAAAAATTAGGTGTCAATGTTAAAGATGTGAATGGTCAGAGTCCACTTCATATTGCTGCTGCACATGGAAGGAAAAATATTGTGGAATTTTTTATAAGAGAAACAGGTGTATACGTTGATAATCTAGATAATAGTGGCAAAACACCATTACATATTGCAGCTAAAAATGGTCACAAAGATGCTGTTGAAATTCTACTAAAAAATAATGCTAATACTAATACCAAAGATATAGCTGGTTTTTCACCTTTACACTATGCAATACAAAACAATCATATTGATGTTGCTAAGATTATGCTGGAAAAAGAAGTGAATGTTGACATCGCTGCACTAACAAAAACTAAGAAGTAGGGTGTAGGTACATGTGAACTGTAAGACTACATTATGATCCATAGTGTAGTGTCCACATAAGAGAGTGCACAAAGAGGTGTGGCTCTCATAAATAAAATACACTAAAAAAAATTTGTATTCTTTGTTGGATAACATTTATTACTGTATTCAATGCCTAATTGCGTAAAGATAATAATCCCTGTAAAATTACGCAATACTACTTGCCTTAAAACAATAGTTTTAATGCGTTATTGTGTTTCATAGCAAAATCTAACACATTGTATTCTTTGGTCAATTAATTCTAATGTTTCAGTGCCTTTCTGTTCCAGATACTAGGAATAGGTCTACTAGGAATTAATAACGTTTCTGTTTAATACAAACATTTCAGAAATTTATTCTTCAATTGCATACTGCTTCAGATGTTTGATCTTCAGTAATTAATCTTTAACTATATGCTTTTTA
>NZ_JBFTEN010000023.1:0-17994 GCF_041154185.1 Wolbachia endosymbiont of Tettigetta isshikii
ACGACGTTTTTAAATTTTCCGATGTCAATGCCAATAAAATTTTGATAAGATGTAACAATAATAAACCTCGATAGTTTTGTTAATTTAAGATTGTAAACGTGTGCATATATATGTCCCAAACAACTATTCAAACGTATCGAGAGATAGGGCTAGTGTGCCTTGATAAGAACGGTTGTAATACCAATTTTTCTCGGTCGCACACGCCCATGATAACTCTATTCCTATAGTGAGTAGGGTTATCTTTCTCTCTTATTTTTTTATATTACGTTTTTAACTTACAACCTTTTTTGTTATTTGTTAATTCGAACACATCAGCTTGATAATGACCTGGAGAGCCTGGTTCAGCAAGTCCTTCTGTAATTAAAAACGACGGCCGATGGCCAAATAACTCGCTGAGATTGTGGTTATATTCTTTTTTCACATAGTTTAAACTTATGAACTTATATTCATCAGAAACATTTGAATACTGCGGATCGTATTTTTTGTACTCAAAGAACTCATTACCAAGCACATTACAAAAAGTCAGTTTATAATCATCATTATAAAATTTAACGACTTTTAAAAAGTGGAAATCCTCAGGAATAACTACCTTCTCTTTCGTAACATGATTACGCACGACCAATTGATCATTGAGCATGTAGTAACCTATTTTTGGTAAGGTAGCCATGGTCTTGTTATTCGAAATAATATTTGCTTCATAGACATCGTCCAGTAATTTTTCTCCTTTTTGCAAAGTAAATTTCTGCTTTGCGTTGTTAGCATTTGTTGATCTTTTAGACAATATTGTGAGAACCATCATCACTGCTCAAAGCAGTTGTTACTGCATCTTTTAGAACCTGATTACCTGCTATAGCTTCTTGTAAACCTTTGTCACTTGCAACTTCAGTTACTAACGTATTTTTATTCGCGTCAGTGAGTAATTGAGCAGCTACAGCAGCAGCTGATGGACTTTCTCCAGTCTCACCTGCTGGACCTGGATTTCCTTGAGGACCCCGTGGACCTGAATCACCTTTTACAGAATCTTTGAAATTTCTGTCACCTTTCAAATTATCTGCTACTGCATTTTGCAAACCTTGATTGCCTGTAACTTTAGTTACTAAGATTTCTTCATCTCCATTCTTTGCCTCCAGAACTGCTTGTCCTAGTTCGTCTTTTTTGTTAGTAACTAGTTCCTGAGCAACTTGTACTAGATCTGCATTGTACATCTTACTAATTAGGCAATTTAACTTTCTTTTATCTAAGTTCACACTATCATCAATCTCAAGCTCAGGCAGAACTTTCCTTATATTAGAATTTTCGAGCAATACTGCTTTTAAAACTGAGTTTGCATATTCTACAACATTTTTGTACCGTAATCAATATTATTCAAACGAGCTCTATCTCTATCAGCAAAGTAAGTTAAAAGCTCACCTTCGCCATTTAAGAGGTGCTAACTCACAAATCTCTGTTTCACCGCACATACCTTTTGGTATACAGTAGCTTATACTTTCATATTGTGAGAGTTCTTCTCCTTCCGATAAACTAAGTTCTCGATTGTAGTATTCCCCTAAATTAAGATTTTTACCAAGTAATGCCGATTTAGGTAAAGTGATCCATTGATTATCACGAGCAGATACAGCGATCTTATATTCACAATTTTCATCGAGTATTACCTTTAATTTAACATTCGATAAGGGAATATCTTTCTCTTCGTAGAGCTTTTCATCTGTCCAGCTGTCACAGAAGTCACCTTCACGGAAATTATATTTTGCACTCCCAGCCCATAGTTCAAAAAATTCTTGCCCACCTCGTTTAATAATGCCATATGATCAATGCAAGGACCACAGAGTTTTATTGTTTTTTCTTTACCATTTACCTTCCAGATAAGCTTTATCATTTTATATCTAGACTCGCCACCTACTGTATCGTCAGTACAGACCATGTTAAAAGTGTACTTCTGCATATTTCCTCCGATTAGATTTTACTGTAAACAAATAGTTTTAAACTAAAGGTTTAGTACATAATACTTAAAGAAAAGCTAATTTACCTTAACTAGAATAAGCGGAAACAGACTTCTTGCATAACTAAAGGAGAAGTTATGCAAAAGTCAACGACAAGCTTTGAGCCTGTTAAAGTCTTCCTCTGCGTGATATGATGACCTAGTCAATGGACTTGATGCAACCACTAAGAACCCTTTGGAGTAAGCAACGTATTTGTAATGCTCAAACTCCTCTGGCGTAACATATCTATCGATTTTTGCGTGCTTTGGGGTTGGCTGCAGGTATTGACCAATCGTTATAAAATCAACTTCGGCACTGCGTAAATCGTCCATAACTTGAAGTACTTCTTCTTTTGTTTCCCCAAGACCAACCATAAGCCCTGACTTGGTAAAAAGCTTAGGATTAATTTGTTTTACCATTTTCAGCAAATATAGTGAATGAAAATAGCGAGCCCTTGGCCTTATTTTTGCATACAGTCTTGGCACTGTTTCAATATTGTGGTTATAGACATCAGGTGAGGCAACAGCAACTGCTTCAAATGTTCCTTTCTTATTTAAAAAATCGGGAGTTAGAATCTCTATTGTTGTTTCTGGAATTATCTTTCTAATTTCTTCTATGCACCTTATAAACTGGTTTGCTCCGCCATCTGGTAAATCGTCACGGTCAACAGAGGTAATAACGACGTGCTTTAAGTTTAACTTTTTTATTGCCCTTGCTAAGTTTTCCGGTTCGTGAGGATCTAATTTATCAGGAATACCAGTTGCAACATTGCAAAATGCGCAAGCGCGAGTGCAAACGGAACCTAGAATCATCACAGTAGCATGACGCTTATTCCAACACTCGCCAATATTGGGACATGCAGCCTCTTCGCACACCGTATGCAGATTATGCAACTTGACAGTGTTTAAGGTCTCATTGAATATTTCACCAGTTGGAGCTTTTGCCCTGAGCCATGTAGGCTTACTATGCATCTGAAACGGCTAGTTCTACCTCTTGCTTTGCTAGAACTTTTTTCAACTTTCTTTTTATTTTTTGTGCTTTCTCGCTTAGTTTAACTGTTCTTGTGTTGAGCAAAAAAGCGTCAAGATCACACTTGTAATCTATAGTTCTCAAAGTTCTCGACGCTACGCGAAATTTAAATTTTTTGTTCAATATGTTGCTCATCAACGTAACATTGCACAAATTTAAGCGAAAGGTGCGCTTTGTTTTACGGTTTGAATGTGATACCTTATTACCAAAAGACTTTTTCCTGTTTGTTAATTCGCAAACTCTACTCACTTTAATATACCACAACTTATCTTAAGTACTTAGATTACCTTATACAGCGAAATAGTCAATACTCTCCTGCTTAATTTTTATACCATATACTGCTTTGTAGCCAAAAAATATTGTGATTTTCTCCATTATAAGAGAGACCATATGCTGAATTTCCAGCGCTTTGCTGCCATTTATTACCACCAGATGCAAAACACCGGAATTTATATTTTGTGCATATAAGATCTTTTTTGGCTTCGTACACTCTGCTATTTCCTCTCCAACTATGCTTCTCCAGTTTAAAATAAGACGTATCTCATTTTTGCTCAGCTTGCTCCTCATGCATTTTAATGCATAACTTTCCACTATAGACTTTAATTTCTTTGGGCCGCTGTGTTTGAGCATTTTTTCACTAATTTTCTAATTAACTAACACGCCTTAAATATATGATAATCTGAAATTTTCTTTTTGGTACTAAAAAAAGAGCATCAAGAGCGATGCTCTATAGCCGCCCTCGGCCTCACACCGTAAAAAGCAGCATGTCGCCACCTTTGTTTTATCACTAACTGATCTCTCCATTTTTAATCAGAATTGATTAAATTATCATTAACTGCAGTAGATTTTTCCCTCTTGTTATCATTCCAGCGTGTGACGCTGGTTTTTGAGACCATGAGAGCTGCAAAAAATTGCTTGACAACCTTCGCTATTAACCCTATCATAGTACTGAAGCTATTATTTATCTTCAGTTTGTGCAGATTAAATGAGAAAAAAACTTAGCATATTTGGCGTCTTATGTTTAATTTTTTGCACTGTGTGTACTGCATGTCTTTTTAAAACTTCTGGTTTTTCACCTATACAAGCTGAAACGCGCTTATAAGTTGTTTAAAACATCAAAAAAAGCCAATGTTATAAGATAGATAGTAAATAACTAGCTACTCGGGTTTTTTCCCTTTTTTTCTGCTTAGTAAATTTCTTAAACGTTTATGGCTAAGGTTAGTTGCATTAAAAAGCATCTAAGTCGCACTTATTAAGCGTTTGGGATAAAGAAACGCCAACATTTCGATACAAAAGTAAATAACTAGCTACCTCGGGGCTTCTTTTGCTTTTTTTTCTGCTTAGCCTAAGTTATGTGAGAAGTCTATCAACGAAATGAAAAATATGTCCCCCTTCTTCGAAAAATTTGTTATATTTATTTTGGTTGCTGACTTTTATTTTTTGTAACATGTTTTTTCTTTAATGGTTAAACGACTATCTCATAATGAATTTTGTCAGCAACTATCAAGTTTTTTAGTTGCTGTGCAACAAGGCCCACTGATACTCAGAAATGGAAAGGAGGTCATTTAGTGATTCTTCGTTATAGTCGTAAAGAAATGTCTTCCATTTGGGAAGAGAACAACAAGTTTAATATATGGCTCAAAATAGAAAAATTAGCGTGCAAAGCTCAAGCAGAGTTAGGAGTGGTTCCAAGTGATGTTCCTGAAAGGCTCTCTGGCACTATCGAGTTTGATATTAAGCGGATCAACGAAATCGAATCTACTGTAAAACACGATGTTATAGCTTTCCTCACATACATTGCTGAAAAAGTGAGGGTTGATGTTCGTTATCTACACTATGGGATGACGAGTTCTGATGTTTTGGACACGTGTCTTGCTGTGCAGTTGAAAGAGTCGTGTGATATTCTACTTAAAAATCTAAAAAATTTACTTACGGCGTTGAAAAAAAAAGCTGAGGATTATAAAGGTGTTGTGTGTGTTGGACGTAGTCACGGAATGCATGCAGAGCCGACTACACTTGGGTTAAAATTTGCCAGGTTTTATGCAGAATTTAAACGCGGCTACCAAAGGATAATTAACGTACAAAAAGAGATCTCAACTTGCAAAATATCAGGTGTAGTAGGCAATTTTGCGAATGTTGATCCGTTTGTTGAAGAATATGTAGCAGAAAAAATGGGACTTATACCCGAGACTATATCTTCTCAAGTAATTCCTCGTGATAGGCACGCTGTGTTCTTTTCAATTTTAGGGGTGATTGCAAGTTCAATGGAAAATGTTGCCGTTGAAATTCGTCATTTACAAAGAACTGAAGTTGGCGAAGTTTCAGAATATTTTTCCACTGGGCAGAAAGGAAGCTCTGCTATGCCACACAAGTGTAATCCTATTTTAAGTGAAAATCTAACAGGACTTTCGCGGTTAATACGTAGCTATGTGTTTCCTGCACTGGAAAATGTTGCATTGTGGCACGAGCGAGATATATCACATTCGTCTGTGGAAAGATATATTGCTCCTGATGCTTGCATAGCAATGGATTTTGCTTTAGTGCGATTGACAGATTTAATAGATAAATTAGTGATTAATGAGAAAAACATTGAAAAGAACTTAAATTCTGCAAAAGGTTTAATTTTCTCACAGCGTGTATTGCTTGAGTTAGTGAATAATGGTCTAACTAGAGAAGAAGCATATAAAATTGTTCAGAGCAATGCAATGAAAGTGAAACAAGGCAACAGTGATTTTCTGTTCGAATTGAAACAAGATAAATCTTTACTTGGAGTTATTGACTCTGAAAAACTTGAATCTTTCTTTGATTTTGCTTATTATACAAAGCATATAGACCATATATATAACAAGGTCTTTGATTAGGCTGAGTAGCTCAGTTGGTAGAGCAGGAGGATCATAATCTCTTGGTCGTGGGTTCAAGTCCCTCCTCAGCCACTTAAACTAAACTGTGTTCAATAAGATATTCAAGAAGGCCGAGCTATGCAGCTGTAAATATATTTCATTTTTACAAAAAATAAGCTAATGAGGTATTCTATACGTTTGACTTATTATCGTTAGCCTAAAAAACTATTAGTAGTAGACTTTATGAAAATTTTTTTTGGATACCATTAGCAACATACACTGTAAATTAAAGCGAATAAGACTTCTTATTCGCTTTATATTGCGCAGGTTTTGCAGGTTTGAGATTATACTTTATTTTCACGTGTATGTTTTGATCCAGTGCAACTAATAAGTTAAGCAAGTATTCTAAGGAGAACCCTTCAATTTTCGACTTATTAATTTGAGACACTTTAGGTTGATCAATCTTTAGAGCAGCAGCTGCTTTTTTTTGTGTTCTGAATCTCTTATTTATTAATCGTGCAACAATCTTTATTAACTTTAGTTTTGTACCTTTTATATCGCCAAATTCTATCACTATGGGGTAACTTAGCTGTAAATTTTGCATAATAATAAACTTCCTTACAAAATTACTTTAGTTTTTCTTCTTTAAATAATACGTGCTTCCTGACTACTGGATCATACTTTCTGAATTCCAATTTTCTAGTAAGCTTTTGGGGATTACGCTTTTTTACATAAAAGTAACCTGTTGATTTTTCTTCACCAGTGCTTGTTGTCTTAGTTGCGCTGCTAACTAGCTTAACAAGCAAAGAAGCATTTTTTTTTGCCATACTTATACAATAATGTAAATTCTGTGTAAGTGTATTGTATGAAACACCAAAAGTCAACTATTTTGTGTCTTTAAGCGATGTAGATTACAAATATATTGCAAAATTCTTGACAATAAGCAGTGTGCTGAGTAGCATAAAGTTAACTTCAGAACGAAAGGCAAATGGTAAATAAGTGGCAAATAGTGGTAAAAGGTTACTATTAATAGAAAATTCTATCTGCTCTGATGAGGTTAGAGTTGCTTTGTCAGTAGACAACAGGGTTGTAGAGTTTGAACAGGAATTCAAGGAAAAAAGGCAGTTAAGAGGCAACATATATGTTGCTCATGTAAAGCGTATAGAGCCTTCTTTGCAAGCTGTATTTATTGAATATGGGAAGAACAAGCAGGGGTTTTTATCCTTTTCCGAAATATCTCCAGATTACTTTAATATTCCAGAAAAGGAGAAGGAAGCTTTCTTTGAAAACGATTCAGGTAGTAATTGCACCGAGGAAGGTAACAGTGCATCGGCAAATACTTCTTCAGATTCTACAGCTAGTAAGAGTATTAATGAGTCCGGTAATGGTTTTATAAGGGAGGTATCTTTATATAGGAGATATAAATTACAAGATGTTATTTCGGTCAATCAAAAAATGCTGGTTCAACTCACTAAAGAGGAACGAGGTAATAAAGGGGCTTCATTTACAACGTACATAACTTTAGTGGGTAGGTATTGTGTTTTCATGCCAAATTCCATGAGCAGGGGTGGTGTGTCCCGCAGAATCGAAGATGTTAATGTGAGAAAACAGTTAAAGGATATACTGAATTCAATAGAGTTAGCGAAGAGGTCAGGTTTAATCATAAGGACCGTTGGTTCTGGAAAAAGTAAAAAAGAAATTGAGCAGGATTACAATTATTTATCTTCGTTGTGGCAAAATATTCAAGAAAATGCCTCCTCTGTAAATGTTCCATCATTGATTTATAACGAAGCAGATCTGATTATGAAATCTATTCGTGATTTCTGTAGCAATGATGTAGAAGTTGTAATATCTGGAAAAGAAGCTTTTGAAACAGTAAGGCAATATGCTAGAAATGTGTTAAAAGGTAGTAAATTGCGGTATAGGTTGTATAGAGGTTTTGTTCCGATATTTACTTACTACGGAATCGAGGATCAAATTTCTGAGTTATATAGCAATAGAGTAAAATTGCTATCCGGTGGGTCTTTAATAATAACTTTAACTGAGGCGTTTGTTTCAATAGATGTAAACTCAGGGAAAATGACGGGGGAAGATAGTATAGAAGAAACAGCTTATAGAACCAATATTGAAGCAGTACCTGAAATATCAAGACAGGTGAATTTAAGAGGCTTATCAGGGTTAATAGTGGTCGATTTTATTGATATGTTGAGGTATCAGTATTGTAGAGCTGTTGAATCTGCTATTAGGCAGGCGTTCAAGGATGATAAAGCTAGGGTTCAGTTCAGCTACATAAATGATTTTGGTTTAATGGTGTTTTCAAGGCAGAGAATTAAACCAAACATACAGGAGATTAACACTACAGAGTGCCTACATTGTAAAGGAGTTGGGAAAGTAAAGTCAAATGAAGTAATTGTTGCATCAATACTGAGAGACTTGCAGCACGTTGCTGTTAGGAATCGGAATAGGTCGTTTGATTTGGTAGCACATGGTTCAGTTATAGCACATATTTTTAATAATAAGCGTGACACAGTTTCTACAATCGAAAAAGAGTTTAATATTAAATTAAATGTTAGTGCTGATAACAATTTGAGTATAGATGCATTTATTTTAAAACGAGGTGATGATGTTAATTTAAATGATTGTAAACCACTGCAAAACTCTGGTTACAAAATTGAGACTAGTAACAATGAAAGAGCTGATAATTCAGGTGGATTGCAAAGCAATTTTTGGTTGACTAAGTGGCTTTCACGTCTTTTGAGCTCTAACAGCTAACTAGAAATCCTAAATAGGACTTGTAATTGGCAAGTTCTATACTTATATATTCTTATATCAGATAATATTTATACAAGGGAGTATTCATTATGAGAAGAGCAATAGGTATAGATCTTGGAACGACAAATTCTTGTGTTGCGATAATGCAGGGCAAGGATACAAAGGTAATAGAGAATAAAGAAGGGGCAAGAACTACTCCATCTATAGTTGCATTTACTTCATCAGGAGAAAGGTTGATTGGTGCTCCTGCAAAAAGACAAGCAACCACTAATGCAAGTAACACTTTTTTTGCTACTAAGAGATTAATAGGCCGTCAGTATGGTGACCCTGAAATGAAAAATCTAAATGTGCCATATAAAGTGTTTGCAGCAAAAAATGGCGATGCTTGGGTTAAAACAACAGATGGTAAAGAATACTCCCCTAGTCAAATTGGTGCGTTTATACTACAAAATATGAGAGAAGCAGCAGAAGCTTATCTTGGAGAAGAAGTAAAGGATGCTGTAATAACAGTGCCAGCATACTTCAATGATTCTCAGCGTCAAGCAACAAAAGATGCAGGGAAAATTGCCGGATTGAATGTACTCAGAATAGTTAACGAACCGACTGCTGCGGCTCTTGCCTATGGTCTTGATAAGAAACATGGGCACACAATAGTGGTGTATGACCTTGGTGGTGGTACATTTGATGTTTCAATACTTGAAATAGGTGACGGAGTTTTTGAGGTAAAGGCTACAAATGGTGACACTCATCTTGGAGGTGAAGACTTCGATAATGTAGTGGTGAGTTATTTACTGGATGAATTTAAGAAAAGTAATGGCATTGATTTGAAAAATGATCCAATGGCTATGCAGAGGATCAAAGAAGCTTCTGAAAAAGCGAAAATTGAATTATCAAGTGCAATGGAAACGGAAATAAATCTACCTTTTATTACAGCTGATGCAAGTGGTCCAAAACACTTAAATATGAAATTAACAAGGGCAAAACTTGAAAGCTTAGTAAACGATTTAATCGAGAGGACTATGGCTCCTTGCAAAAAAGCTCTTGAGGATGCTGGTCTGTCTGCTAGTCAAATTGGTGAAGTGGTTCTTGTTGGTGGCATGACTCGTATGCCAAAAGTAATAGAGAAAGTTAAAGAATTCTTTGGTAAAGATCCACATAGAGGGGTGAACCCAGATGAAGTCGTGGCAATTGGAGCTGCAATACAAGCAGGGATTGTTCAAGGCGATGTAAGAGACGTGTTATTGCTTGACGTAACTCCACTTTCTCTTGGTATTGAAACATTAGGGGGAGTATTCACTCCACTCATTGAGCGCAATACTACCATTCCTACTAAAAAATCTCAGGTGTTTTCAACTGCAGAAGATAACCAAACAGCTGTTACCATTAAGGTGCATCAAGGTGAAAGGAAATTGGCAGTTGATAATAAACTGCTTGGCCAATTTAGTTTGGAAGGAATACCGCCTGCTCCTCGTGGAGTTTCTCAGATCGAAGTGACGTTCGATATAGATGCAAATGGAATAGTGCATGTTTCTGCGAAAGATAAGGCTACTGGAAAAGAGCAGAAAATACGTGTTCAGTCTTCAGGTGGTTTGTCTGATGATGAAATAAATCGCATGGTGAAAGAAGCTGAAGAAAAGGCACAAGAAGATGAGAAACGTAAGAAATTCATTGAAGTGAAGAACCAGGCAGATAGTTTAGTTCATTCTACAGAGAAGTCTTTGAGGGAATATGGTGATAAAGTCTTACCAGAAGATAAGTCTGCCATTGAAAATGCAGTGAATGATTTAAAAGAAGATAGCAAATCTGATATCATTGATGATACTGATTCAATACAGCAGAAAATTACTAATCTCTCTCAATTATCTATGAAACTTGGAGAAGCTATGTATAAAGAATCTCAACAAAGTAGTTCTGAGAGTGACTTTTCGTCAGAAGGAAATCCAAATAACAAAGAAGAAAAAGTAGTAGATTCTGATTACCAGGACGTAGACAATAAAGAAGAAAATAAGTAGTTGGTAGTTTCGTACTTCTCTCTTATCATTCCTGTGCGTGACGATGAAATCTAGAAAAAAAAGAAATATGTGTCCAAGTAGTCACGCTGTTTGGATGAAAGGAGCTATGTATGGGTATTATTAAGGCAATAGAAGAAAAAATACGCAATGCAATAAATGTAGTTGATGTTAAAATCGTTGATGAGTCTGTTAAACATGCGAATCACTATTTTTCTTCGTCTTCAACATTACCTTCACACATTGGATTAATATTAATATTTGACGACTTCGTTGGAATGAGTGTTCTAAAGAGGCACAAGTTGATTTATGAATTATTAAAGAGTGAGATAGAGCAAGTACATGCAATTTCTCTTCAATTGTATACGCAAAGTGAATACAATTTAAAAAATAAAATAATAAAAGCGTGAAAGAAGAATCTTTGTTGGTTAAAGCAGGAAGAAAATACAATGACTACAAAGGTTCCATGAACCAGCCAATTTATCATTCTTCTGCCATATTGTTTCCTACTTACAAGGACTACTTAAATGCAGCGAATTGAGAAAGTATATACGACGTGATTAATGATGGCGTTGCAAGGGATTATAGTTATGGTGGAGTTGGTACTCCAACTGTTCACTACCTTTCAAACGCGCTCGATGAAATTGAGGGTAGGGGGCAGGCATTGATCTATCCCTCTGGACTATTTGCACTTACTTTCGCTATTTTGACTTTTACTAAAGCAGGTTCGCATGTTCTGATTCAAGATAATAGTTACTACCGACTTAGGAGATTTGCCGAAAATGAGCTGCCGAGAAGGGGAATAGAAGTAACTTTTTATGATCCAACACAGAATATAGCTGATTTGATTCAAAGTAACACTTCACTCATTATGATCGAAACTCCTGGCTCTGTAACATTTGAAATTTCAAATATAGAACATATAGTAAAAGTTGCTAAGAAACACGGGATCGTAACAGTTTGAGACAATTCGTGGGCCACTCCTTTATTATTTAAGCTGCTCGACTATGGAATTGATGTTGCGCTGTATGTGGTTACATAGTACCTATCCGGTCATTCAGATTTATTGATGGGAGCTATTGTTGCTGAAGGAAAAAATTTTAAGTTGCTTTATGAGAATTATAAGGACTACGGAGTCACTGTTCAATCAAATGATTGTTATCTTGCACACAGGGGGCTTAGAACATTGCATACACGCATAAAGAGGCATCAAAGCACAGCAATGGCAGTGGCAAAATGGCTGGAAAGACATCCAAAAATCAGAAAAGTCTTATATCCAGCGCTTCCTTCTCATCTTCAGCACGAGCTATGGAGAGGTTACTTCAAAGGAGCAAGTGGTGTGTTTAGTGTAATATTAGATAAAGAATATTCATGTGAAGAACTAAGCTGCATGGTTGATCACATGGAAGTTTTCGGCATCGGTGCTTCTTGGGGAGGGTGTGATAGTTTAATATTACCAATAGATCGTAAATCTATGTCAAGATCTGTAATGAATTCAGATTATGGTGGAAGTTTCGTGCGAATATTTTGTGGACTTAGAGGATCCTGAAGATTTGATCTCTGATTTAAATGCTGCATTAGCAAGATTGCCATGTTTGAATACCAAAAATGATGAAGTAGAATGTGAAACTAAGAGAGTTACTGCATAACATTATTGATGTCAACTTTGATGTTGAAATCAAAGGCGTCATGTGTAATCCCAAGAGAATCAAGAAAGGTTATCTTTTTGTTTGTGTGTCAGAGGAACATGAGAAATGTGTGAACGGCATAATAGGAGCTTCAGCAATAATAGCAAACTTTGCAGCGCATGACGCTGTAATCTGCATCTTCCATCCAAACCCTCAAGAATATACAGCAAAATAGTTAGCAGGTTTTATCAATTCAAGCAGCCAAAATATGTTGCTACTGTGACAGGTACAAATGGCAAGACTTCGGTGGTGGAGTTTTGCCTCCAAATCTGGCAAAATGCAGGTTATAATGCTGCATCCATTGGAACGCTCGGAACATGTATCAATAATAATAGAAAAGATGATAGCCTTACCACTCCAGATGCAGAGGACCTTTATGCAACATTACGTGATATAAACAATAAAGGCATAGAGCACTTAGCATTGGAAGCTTCAAGCCACGGGATTGACCAATGCAGAATTCATGGACTTAGGCTCACTGCTGCGGTTTTTACAAATTTCTTGCAAGATCATTTGAATTACCATAAGAACATTGATGAATATTTTGAGGCTAAGAAAAGGTTGTTTTATGAGGTACTGCCAAAAGAAAAAACGGCAATTTTAAACGTGGATATAGGTGAATACTACACATTGCTCAAGATAGCTAAAGAACGTGGCAACAAAGTTATAACTTATGGAAAAACAGCTTCTGATATTGCTTTAATAAAGCAAATATCAACTCAAAGTGGTCAACACCTGACAATTAAAATTGGTGGTGAAATTTATGATACGTTTTTCCAGTTCTAGGGCAATTTCAGGCGTATAATTTGCTGTGTGCAATCGGTATAGTTATCTCATCTGGAGTGAAATATCAAAGGATGTGCATAGATAAACTCGTTTCTCCGCCAGGGAAAATGGAAAAAGTGAAACCTTTTGCATTTGTGGATTACGCGCACACTCCAAGTGCACTTAAACAAGCTCTGTTGTCTTTAAAATGGCACTTTAACAAAAAAATAATTCTGGTTTTTGGTTGTGGTGGAAATCGTGATCAGACAAAACGTGCAGAAATGGGTAAAATAGCACAAATGTATGCAGACAGAGTGATAGTTACAGATGATAATCCGCGTGATGAAGATCCAGCAAAAATTCGTCATGATATTTTACTACATTGTTCTGATGCACTAGAGATAGGGAATAGAAAAGAAGCTATAGAAAAAGGTATGGATATTGTTTATAACGAAGGTATGATCCTGCTAGTTGCAGGAAAAGGACATGAAAAATTCCAAATTGTAAGCGGCCAGACTTTTGAGTTTAGTGATGTTGAGGTTATTAGGGAGAGCCAAAAAATGAGTTTTTTAAGTTGAATGAAACCACCTAAGGTGGAAGGAAGACTATATAATAAAGTATTAATACTTATATGGAAGGTTTTAACTTTTGTAAATGTATTCTCTATGCTCTATTGCAATAATTATTACCATACGTTCTAATTTACTGATCCTATAGTCTTAGGAAGACTTGGAATGTCTTTATAAACTACATTTTCCTCATAACAGATTAAGTACTTATCATCAGTTGATGTCTTCATGTCTGATGAATTTTGCATTTCGGGTGTCGTGTTGAATAGCGAGTTTGACTATCGCCATATCTTCTTCATTTTCAATTGCTTCTTGTATAAACTGCTCTGCTATTTCTTGAACTGATTAGTTTTTTACTTTAGCCAGACGAACAAGATCTTTTAAAACTTTTTCACTAATATTAATGCCTGAATCTGCCATAAGTTTTACCAAAATTTACTACTGCAGTAAGTATACAACATTTTTCTGAATTTTTCAATAAATAACTGTATTGGAAAATAATTACAGATCTTATATATACTATAACTGGATTTTTTTTGAGAGGAATGATACAAAGTTTAGTACTAAGACACTAAACCATTGTTAGAAATGAAAAGTTATACCTTAAAGCTGATTTTCATATAGTTCTTGCAAGTGACAGCGCTCTCACTTCCTTTGCACCAGAATTTAAAATTTCTTGAGAGCAAGACCTTACGGTTGCTCCGGTTGTCACCACGTCATCAACCAATATCACGACTTTATTTTTGATAATTTCTTTGTTGCTTGTTTTAAAGGCCCTTTTTAAATTTTTTTCACGCTGTTTTAGTGAAAGACCAGCTTGAGGCGCGGTGTGGCGAAGGCGCTTTATTGCAAATGGTGCATAAAATAAGTTGGATAACCTGCTGAGCTCCCTCGCGAGCAATGCCGCTTGATTGTATTTACGCTTAAGCAAGCGCATTTTATGAAGCGGTATAGGAATTATAATCTCTGCATCCTGGAATATATCCCAATTAGCTCGGTACATCCACTTCACGTAAGTTTTTACATAGTTTAAATTATCAAAAAATTTAAAACTTATAATCATATTTTTACTATGTTGATCATAAGCAAAAGCTGATTTTAATACTTTAAACGGTGGATGGTTAGCAATGCACTTACCGCATGTGTAAATGTTGTCCGAAATTACTATGCCACAGACATTGCAGTAATGTTTGGTTAAAAAATTGATTTTTTTGTTACACTCATCACACAGATCATAATTTTTATCAATTATACATTCACAACTCACACATACGTTTGGAAAGATGAGATTTACGGCTTTCTCCAGTAGTAAAAGACTCACACTATTTAAGTCTAAAAAACGTATATGATAGCGTTATTTCACTTAAATCTTTTGTGCTATTATCGTGCATTATCTCAGGGTCTATGTAAAAGGATACAGGCATCGCTGCTTTTTGTTTTGGCAGTAACATTTGTTCTTCAAAGCAAAAACATGCAACTTTATTGAAATATTTACCTGCTTTGAAAGGCGTGACATTATACACTGCCATTCCAAACGAAGACTGATCAGATAGGTTTTTTGCGTAATAAAAAGCTAAACTTTGTTCTCCTATGTTTGTATCAATGTAATTAGTTTCTGAGTTAAATTCCCAAGGCAAATCCGGCATTGTATCAGCGTTGAAATGGACTCTAATTTTTTGATTAGTTATATTCGCCGCTGTGTTGGTTACTTTTTTCGTTGTGCCACCATATCCGGTAGCTTTACAAAAAATGCTATATAGTGGTACCGATACATATGCAAGACACAGCATCAATATCACTAAAGATATCAAAAAGAAAACTGTAGAATTTTTACTATTTCCCCTTAAAAAGGAGAACATCTAGTCCCTACTATTAAACAAGTTAAGTAACCTAAGTAGATTGAGGAATATATTGATGAAGTCAAAATAAAGGTTAGTTGCACCAAGTATGGCTAACTTAGTTGCTGCAACTTGTGAACCATCGTTATACCTATAATAAATATCCTTGATTCTCTGAGCATCGTATGCAGTCAGTAAGGTAAATACTATTACTGATACGAATGATATTGTAAAGTAGAGAGGACTGCTTCCAAGAAATAAGTTTACTATCGATGCAATAATTAGCCCACAAATTCCCATAATTAAGAAAGAGCCCATATTTGTTAGATCTCTTTTGGTGGTATTACCGTATAAAGCCATAGAGCCAAACATAATGGATGTGATAAAAAATGCTCTTGCTATGTTTTCTGCAGTATAAATTATAAAGATATGAGATAAGGAAAGACCCATTAAAACTGAAAACAGGAAAAATACAGTAACTGTGGACTGGGCACTTAGGTGTTGAAGCCTATAGGACATATAGAACACCAATGCAATTGGAGAGAACGTTACTACAAGTGACAGAACGGGATTAGAATAGATTACCTGAAAAAGACCGGAAAATACCGTTAGGAACGCAACAAGCCCGGTAACACCTAAAGCTAAAGCCATATAATTATATACTTTGATTAGGTAACTCCTAAGCCCAGCACTATAATAAACGCCCTGAGAGCGAATATCTTGTTCATTTCTCATGTAAGACATAAATATAACTCCTTTTATCACTTAATAGTATTATAATACAAAGCTACATCTTTATCAAGCATAAAATTACTTTTTATTGCAACTAATATACAGTTATTATTGTTCTAATGTAAATGGAATATAGTCCTATTGCCGCCGCATTCGAAACATTTAAGCTGTCAATTGCGTTTGACATTGGAATTTTTACAAGATAGTCACAATTTTCTCTAACTAACCGCCGCATTCCTTTCTCTTCAGAACCAAAGATGATCGCTATTTTTTTTCCAAAGCTCTTTATTTCGTTTACATTCTCTTTAGCATCGCCATCAAACCCGTAACACCAGTAACCGATCTTTTTTAAATACTCCATAATTTTTACTATGTTTGTGACGTGTATTAGAGGGACAATATCTAATGCTCCGCTTGCCGCTTTTGCGATAGATGCGTTTTCGTTTGGTGAATGTTTGTATTGTAAAACCACTGCATCAACATTAAAACAAGCTGATGTTCTGAGAATCGATCCTATATTGTGCGTGTCAGTTGCTTGATCTAAAATTACTATAGTAGAGCTATCGCTTGAGTTTGCTATTTCTTCAATGCTTAAGCTCTGAAGAATAGGAGCAACTTTTAAAGCAACTCCTTGATGGTTAGCACCTTTGGACAAAATATTGTTAAGTGTTTTGTTTTCTACTAATTGGACTTTAACGCCCTTGCTGTCTATGTATTGCCTAATTTCTTTTTCATGCTCTTCGTAGAAGTTCTCTGTTGTCAGCAGTTCCATACACTGCCTATTTTTGTTCTTCAATGCTGATATGCAGGCATGCTTTCCATATAGCCAAAAGCTCTCATTAGCTTTTAACGATTTCATCGTATTATTGAAGATCGTAAAATAAACGACATTTTACTATATTTAGATATTGTTGTAAAATTATACAATTCAATTAATGCGTTTATGTCAGATGATGAGTTAGACTGGCAAAAAAATGTTAAGCCAATAAAATCTGAAAAAGTTACTTTAAAAGTTGATCATAAAGTAAATATAAAGCCTGTGGATGATAAGTGTACTTTTAACTTACGAGAAAATTTCCTTGATGCCAACCATGTTAGCTTATCATTTTGTCTTGACTACAACACAAAATCAAAGGTTGATAGGGGTAAATATTCTATAAGTGATAAACTCGATTTGCATGGCTATAATATAGAGGATGCTTACAGTAAATTGATAGATTTTATCATTAAAAATTATCGTGCAGGGAATAGATGCTTATTGATAATTACGGGTCACGGTAGTGCAACAGGTAAAACGGATACTATAAAGAATAACTTAAATAAGTGGTTAAATGATACTAAAATTCAACACATGATTCTGTATTACCAGCAAGCTACAAAAAAACATGGTGGTAAAGGGGCTTTTTATGTTTTGCTAAGAAGAAATAGAGGCTTTAAGCCTGTTGTTTAGCCTTCTTGCATAAAAAGGCTTGACGTTTCTGTAATGCCGCGTGCTCTTGAATTACTTTAGTCATAAATATTAAAAATTTTACCAAATGAAGAAAAAGGCAAAAGAAACCCCAGCCATTGTCTATTTTCAATATTGGCGTTTTTTAAAGTCCTAAACGCTGCAATTTAGCGACTTTTAAACTGCAATAGACCCTTAGCTTAAGCGCTAAGAAACTTACTAAGCAGAAAAAAAAGACAAAAGAAATCCCGTGGTAGAAGTTGCTCACTCTCTAATCCTGCAAATTGGCGTACTATACTGTCTTAAACGACTTATAAGCGCGTTTC
>NZ_JBFTEN010000002.1:0-87833 GCF_041154185.1 Wolbachia endosymbiont of Tettigetta isshikii
TGGGAGGAGCAAATAATTAAGGTAGGTCTTTGATGTAAAGGCTAAAAATGACAAGAGCTGTGTGAATCGAGAGGTTCATGCACAGTTCTGTGAGGGGCTGGTGGGGAAGTTCCACCGGTCTACTCGGCCACCTGCAAATTACCTGCTAATTGCAATATTCGTACAGTTGTGCGTTACGCGCTGGAGTAACACCATTCACGGGCTTTTGAATTGCTTTAGCTATAAATATTTAAGAAATTTACTAAATAGAAAAAAAAGGCAAAGAAATCCAGAGTGGCAAGTTTTGACTCTTTAAATTGGCGCTATAATAATTTACTGACGCTTAGTTTAAGCGCGATTTGGCTGAATGTAGAAAAAATGTAAAAGACATGCAGCCGTTATAATTTGATACAATCCGCCAAAAATACCCTGAGTTTTTTACTGAATTTTGTTATTGAGCGTGCAGATCAAAAACAAGTTTTGAGTCAAAAATACCCTTACTGTTAAGGTGAAAAAGCTGGAGGGACTTGTCAAGTAGTTTTTCGTTTCGTGACACACGCTGCCATGCAATAAGTTTATTGACTTCATAGCAATAGTTACTTTAAAGTAGTAACTGTTGTTGCAGTTAAATATTAATGACTTTTTTCTTTTATTTTTTTGCAATTCTTAGCATTTTATCCTCTGTTTGTGTGATCAGCACAAGGAATCCTGTGCATGCAGTATTATTTTTAATTTTTACTTTCGTTAACTCTGCAGCTCTTTTTATTCTCCTTGGAGCTGAGTTTATTGCTATGATGGTGCTAATAGTATATATCGGGGCAGTTGCAGTGTTGTTCCTTTTTGTAGTTATGATGCTCGATATTGACTATATAAGATTGCGTCAAGGTTTTGCAAAGCATCTGACTGTTGGTTCTATATTATGTGTCGTGTTTTTTCTCATTATCAGTTTCGTAATCCGCAGCTCAGCACTGAATATAAGCAATGTTATAAACTATAATGCCAATAATGTGAAAGCCATCGGTAATTTGCTCTATACTGATTATATGTACGCTTTTCACCTTTCTGGCATTTTGCTACTTGTTGCAATTGTGGGTGCAATTGCTCTTACTTTGCAGGATAAGAAAAAAGGAATCAAAAGACAGAATATATTAAAGCAATTGACACAATCCTCATCTGTAAAGTTGGTTAAGGCTAAATTTGGAAAAGGAGTAGAATGGAAATAGGATTAAATCATTTCTTGGTAGTTGCCGCTATTTTATTCACTATTGGAGTGTGTGGTATTTTCATCAACCGTAAAAGTATAATCAATATATTATTGTCAGTAGAGGTATTATTGCTAGCAATTAATATCAATTTAGTCGCTTTTTCTGCTTTTACAAATGATATAGTTGGGCAAATTTTTGTCATGTTTGTGTTGACTGTTGCCGCAGCGGAGTCAGGAATAGGACTTGCAATATTGGTTGTGTATTATAGAAGCTGTGGCAATATAGATGTTGAACGAGCGAACTTAATGAAAGAGTGAAGGTATGACTGATATACTAAAATTAATAGTGTTTTTGCCACTTTTTAGTTCATTATTTGCAGCGCTTTTTAGAAGAGATATTTTTAGTCAGTTAATAACAACTGCAGGAATCGGAATATCTGCTGTTTTATCTTGGTATGTTTTTTTCACCTTTTCTCAAAATTATCACTTGAGTTTATTCCCTTTGCTTTCGTTGAGCGTCCTAAAAGTAAATTTGGCGATTAGTGTGGATGCTCTCTCATCTTTGATGCTGATTGTAATTACCACCGTTTCGCTGGTAGTTCATCTCTATTCTATCGGTTATATGAAACATGATAAGGGAAAGTCTAGATTCTTTTCTTGTTTATCGCTGTTTACGTTTTGCATGATTGTGCTGATCGTGAGTGACAATTTTGTGCAGCTTTTCTTTGGCTGGGAAGGAGTTGGCTTGTGCTCTTATTTACTCATAGGATTTTGGTTTCAGAAATACTCTGCAAATAATGCAGCGTTCAAAGCATTTGTTGTAAATAGAGTAGGGGACTTTGCGCTATTAATCGGGATTTTTCTTATTTATTATACATTTCATTCTTTGAAATTTGCTGAAATTTTTGACACAGCTGATCTTCTTGGTGCACAGAACATTAGGGCGTTCTGTTGTGAATTCAGAGTGGTTCATATAATATGCATATTACTTTTTATTGGCTGTATGGGAAAGTCTGCTCAGCTTGGCCTGCATGTTTGGTTGCCAGATGCAATGGAAGGGCCAACCCCTGTTTCTGCACTCATTCATGCAGCAACTATGGTAACGGCAGGTATATTTTTAGTAGCAAAATGCTCTCCGTTGTTTGAGCTGTCAAATGTAGCACAAGAATTGATAGTAATTGTTGGTGCGCTTACTGCCTTTTTTGCGGCTACCGTTGCGATTACTCAGAACGATATAAAGAAAATAATTGCTTATTCAACTTGCAGCCAACTTGGTTATATGTTCATGGCGTGTGGCCTTTCTGCTTACAATGTAGCTATTTTTCATTTAATGACACACGCCTTCTTCAAGGCTTTATTATTCCTTAGTGCAGGTAATGTGATTCATGCAATGCATCATGAGCAAAACATTCAGAAAATGGGAAACTGCTGGAAAAAAATTCCTTGCACTTACGCTCTCATGTGGATTGGATCCCTTGCACTTTCTGGGATATTTCCATTTGCAGGTTTTTATTCAAAGGACCTAGTAATTGAGCACGCTTATAGTGCTGATAGTTTTGCTTTTGTAATGAGCTTGGTTGTTGCGTTCTTTACGGCGTTTTATTCTTGGAGGTTATTGCTTCTTGTATTTCATAGCCAAAAACAAAGTAAAATTAATATACATGAAGCACCGAAAATTATGCTCATACCACTACTAATACTTGCTCTTGGATCGGTATTTTCTGGAATATGGGGAGCAAATGTTTTGAATATAACTAGTAATGCGTTTTGGAGATCAAGTTTAGTAGTTGTTAATGAGCATGAAGTCCGTAACTTCTTTATAAAGTTACTACCAACTCTAGTGAGTCTAAGCGGAATAGCGCTTGCGTACTTGATTTACCGCTATCAAAAATTTCAGCAGATTAAAAGTAAATTTTTACTTAAATTTTTGCAGAATAAATGGTACTTTGATGAGGTATATGATTTTGTCATAGTTGCACCGATGAAGTTTATATCTAGGTTTCTATGGAAGTTTGATGTTAAAGCTGTTGATTCATTTGGACCAAATGGTGTGGTAAGTTTGGTTAATGAGTGTTCAAAAAGTTCTATAAAGTTACAGACAGGTTACATATTTGATTATGCGTTTATTATGTTTTTTACTTTAATAGTCGGTGCTTTGTATATTATTGGAATTAAATAGAAAGTGTTGTTACTTAGTATATTCTTGCTTCCACTAATAGGAGCGTTGATTTTATCTCTGATCAAGATCAATCATAAATCCATATACCTAAGATTCCTCTCTCTACTTTTTGCTGTACTGCCGTTTTTACTTAGCATTGTAGCTTGTATAGGATTTGATTATAATAATGCGGACTTTCAGCTCGTTAGCTACCCAATTAGAAACGTAGGAATAGGGGTGGATGGTATATCGCTGCCTTTCCTTCTACTCACAACTTTCTTATTTGTTATTTGTGTACTCTACAATTGCAAAATGAGTTATACCACTCTCAAGCCGTATATGGCATTATTTTTGCTGCTTGAAAGTTTTCTGGTCGGTTTCTTTATTTCACTGAGTGCCGTAAGCTTTTATGTATTTTTTGAAGCTGCTTTAGTACCAATGTTCTTTATTATCGGTGTTTGGGGAGGAAAACAAAGGGTATATGCGGCATTTAAATTGTTTCTCTATACACTTGCCGGTTCATTGTTGTTTTTGCTTGGGTTAGTGTATATGTATAATGTCTTTGGAACATTCGATATACAAAAATTAGCCACATTAATGCCAAGTCTTGATCTTGGGGTGCAATCATTGTTGTGGATTGCATTTTTTGTCTCTTTTGCAATAAAAGTTCCGATGTTTCCATTCCACACTTGGCTTCCTGATGCGCATGTGCAATCGCCAACTTCTGGATCGGTAATTTTAGCTGGCCTGCTTATTAAAATGGGAGGATATGGATTTTTAAGGTTCTCTATTCCAATGCTTCCTCATGCAAGTCTCTATTTTTCAAGTTTCATTGTTGTGTTAAGCGCAATTGCAGTAATATATGCTTCACTAGTTGCATTTGCTCAGAACGATATAAAGAAGCTAATAGCTTATTCTTCAATAGCGCACATGGGAATCGTAACTGCTGGCCTCTTTTCATTTTGTGAGGAGGGGGTACTTGGTGCTGTGTTTCAAATGATTAGTCATGGCCTTATTTCTGCTGCTTTATTTTTGTGTGTTGGGGTGCTATATACTCGAGCTGGAACTCTGGAGATTGCAAAGTATTTTGGCATAGTAAACACGATGCCAAAATTTGGTTTTATGTTTATTTTATTTTCAATGGCCTCGATTGGGTTGCCTGGAACGTCTGGGTTTATAGGTGAGTTTTTGGCTATGATTGGGGTGTTTAAGAGCATAGGATTTTTTACAGGGTTTATTGCACTTGGTACCATTTTGAGTGCAGTTTATATGCTGAATTTATGCAAGCAAACGATATGGGGAGTCAGCTATTCTAGATTATTGAATAACAGTTTAGATAGCATAGAATTTTCTGTCTTAATTCTGCTTGCAGTGCTTGTTATTTTGCTTGGATTTTACCCAACTCTTGCACTAAATTATTTGAAGCCATGTATGGCAAATTTATTAGTCAAGTATAACGTCCTATGAGCTATATACAGATATTGCCAGAAACGTTCTCTATTGTTTCCTCGTTAGTATTGCTGCTGCTTGGGATCGTGTTCAACCGCCGTACTATTAACTTGCTAGCACTAGGCTGCACAGCGATTACCTTGATTGTTTTAGTTCTCTTAGCAGAAAATAATGAAGTTTTTTTCTTCAATTCACTGTTAAAACTTAACTTATACATCAGATCGGCCCAAGGATTGATCCTTACCGTAGGAGTTTTAGTACTCTTGCTGCTGAATTTGTCAAAATATGACTATAAATATGAATTTTCAATACTGATTCTTTTTGCGCTGTTTGGCATGATAACGCTGGTTTCAGCAAATAATTTAATTTCTTTTTATTTAGCTTTTGAATTGATGAGTATACCTTTATATGTTCTTGCGAGCTTTAATAAAGATTCAGTTTATTCATGCGAAGCAGGAGTGAAATATTTTACGCTCAGTGCGTTATCTTCCTGCATCATGTTATACGGAATGTCGCTACTTTATGGATATACAGGGCAAATCGATTTTTCTCAGTTAAGTTCATTTGTACAAAACCATCAGGTAACCTATGGAATAGTTTTTGGGTTGTTCTTTATCCTTATAGGTTTGTGTTTCAAGCTTGCTATTGTTCCTTTTCATATGTGGGCTCCTGATGTCTATCAAGGTGCACCTACCATAGTGACTGCGTTTTTTTCTACTGCTCCAAAAGCTGCACTTGTAACATTTTTAATTAGACTGATGAATGAGGAATTAGTAAATGTCAAAAATTATGTTCAACCTGTTTTTTTATATGTTTCAGCATTATCTGTGCTTATCTCAGCTTTTGGGGCTTTGCGACAAAAAAACCTAAAAAGGCTGCTTGCTTACAGTTCAATAGGTCATGTTGGCTTCATATTTGCTTCGCTTTCTATTTTTACGCGGATGGGAACAGACAGCTCTTTGACGTATTTGATGATATATATCGTTACAAGCATAGGATTGTTCTCATATTTCATACAAATTGATGATGACGATTGCAATATTGCAAATTTATCTGGTATAGGGAAGAAACACCCGGTTTTAGCATTTCATCTTTCTATACTATTGCTTTCTATGGCAGGAATACCGCCACTTGCAGGGTTTTTTGCTAAGCTATTTATATTTAAAGTTCTAATAAACTCAGGCTTTATCAGTCTATCTTTGATCTTTGTAGTAGCAAGTGTTATATCATGTTATTACTACCTAAATATCATAAAAGCTATGTATTTTGATAAGGCTAATGGTAATAAAATTACTTACCATAAGGGGCTATTCATCATCACTTCAGTGGCTTCCTTAATCAACATCATTCTTTTTATATATGTAGAGGATTTATACTCGCTAATTCATTTAGTAACTCAAGGGTTATAAAGTGATTCCTGAAATATTCGAGGGCTTTCATATTCATCATTATAAAGAAGTCTCTAGCACTAATAGGGAAGCATTGGACTTAATTGATAAAGAGATATCAAATGAAACCGTTATTATTGCTGATAAGCAAACAGATGGTAGAGGGCGCACATGGAAAAGCTGGGTTTCTCCAAAAGGTAATTTTTGTGCAAGTTTAATTACAGATCTCTTATATAATTGTTCTGGTATCATTCCAACGCTGGATTCCGGAGTTACGTGCTGGAATGATAGAGAAAATCTAAGTAAGTTAACAGAATTGACTTTTGTTACTGCTGTTGCTGTTGGCAATACATTATCATTATTTATAGGTGATAGTAACATTCAATATAAATGGCCAAATGACATTTTGGTGGGTGGTAAGAAAATAAGTGGAATATTGCTTGAAAAAAAATCTAATTCAAATTGGTTAGTTATAGGAATTGGAATTAATATTGATCATGCACCACTTTCAGAAGCAACATACGTTAGCAGCTACGGCAAGTCTGTATCTAACACAGATCTATTAAAAGAATTAATAATAAACTTTAATAAACTAAGAAAACAGTGGATGTTTGACGGGTTTTATGTTATAAGGGAAATGTGGCTGAAAAGAGCGTTCAAAATGAATGAACAAATCATCGTAAAGTTAGCTGGCAAATTGTACGAGGGGATTTTTATTGATATAGATAAAAGTGGTAGATTGGTATTACAGCAAGAAGATGGAAGTTTAATTTATTCTGATGCAGGTGAGTTATTTGTTGATAGTACATTATGAATACATATGTAATTTTCGCTTACCTTGTTGGCTTTGCATTGATTGCTGGGGAACTGATTTTTACTATTTCTTGCTATATTAAAAGCAAAAGAACCTTAGAAAGCCTTAAAAATAATGATGAAGAAAAAACATAAGCGATTACTTATAGCTTCAGGAGTTTTCTTCTTTTTAAATTGTATAGTTTTTCTCATCCTAACAACACTCAAAGAAAATATCTCATTTTTTTATACAGTAAGTGAAGCAATAGTTTTACCAAAGAATAAAAAGCCAATCCGTATCGGTGGAATGATTGTTGAGGATAGCGTGATACGCAACGAAAGTGAAGTGGTTTTTCAAATGACAGATTTTAACAAGAGCGTTGTGGTAAAATATCAGGGAATACTCCCACCAATGTTTTCAGAAAAAAGTGGTGTTGTTGTACAAGGTAAAATGCTCGGCAGTGGCGCCTTTTTAGCAGACACAGTGTTTGCAAAACATGATGAGAATTATATGCCTCGAAAGCAAGTAACAAAATAGAGAATTTTTTACTTTGTACGTACGTAGCGAATAAATTTTCTTACATATTCGTTTTTAGTACTTTTTATTTCTTGAACAGTTCCATGGGAGATGATGCTCCCTTCATATAATACTGCTGTCTTATCAGCTATCTTAAATGCACTATGAATATCATGTGTGATTGTGATAATTGTAGAGCTGGAATCCTTAGAAAGCTTTATTATTATTTCGTTTACTGTATCAGACATAATTGGGTCTAGTCCTGAAGTTGGCTCGTCCAATACAATAATCTCTGAGTTGTGTGCAATTGCTCTTGCAAGCGCTACCCTTTTTTTCATTCCACCTGATAGCTCTATCGGAAACATATCTGCTATGTTTTTCTCCAGCCCGACATCATTTAATTTTTCAATTGCGAGTTGCTTTGCCTCCTTTTTGTTGATATTGAAGCGTTTCGTGTAATTAAAAGATATATTTTCCCAGACTGTAACATAGTCGAATAAGGCGGAATTCTGAAATAAAACTCCAAATTTATTTTTGCTTTTGCTATTTATTTTAATAGACCCTGAGTCCGGTGTCAGCAAGCCAATGATTGTTTTTGTTAATACAGACTTGCCACTCCCTGAGCCACCGAGTATGACTAGTGATTCTCCTTTAAATATATCAAAACTTATGTTGTTTAATACCGTTTTATCATCAAAAGATAGGCTTAAGTTCGATATTGATATTATGGGACTATGCATGCATCAAAGTAATCATGTAGTTTGCTAAAATAATCAGTATGGATGATAAAACAACAGTTGATGTTGTAGCAATGCTGACTCCTCGAGCACCTTCTCTGCAGTGGTAACCGTAATAGCAGCTTGAGACAGAAATTATGACGCCAAAAACAGTTGCTTTCACTAGCCCAGTGATAAAATCGTTCATATTGAAGAATTGAGCTGTATATTTTATATATATGTTCACGTTGTGGTTGAATTCAAAAACTGCAGTGATATATCCCCCGAATATTCCTATTAGATCTGCACATACTGTAAGTATAGGGAATACTATAACTGACGCTAAAATCCTTGGTGCAATTAAGTATTTGAAAGGGCTGATGTTCAAGGTTGTAAGTGCGTCTATTTGTTCGGTGATGTACATTGTGCCAATTTCTGCCGCAATTGATGATCCAACTTTTCCTACCATTATTAAGCTGATTAAAACTGGTCCTAACTCTTTAATGATGGTGACCGTGACAAGCTTAGGTATTACTTGCTCTTGACTAATCAATGGACCACTCAAGCTGCTTTGCAAGACTATCACTGCTCCTATAAAAACCCCTGTAAGTCCAACAATTGGCAATGAAAGAAAGCCTATCTCTATAATTTGTCTTGCTATGTTGCTTAAATAGTACGGCGGTGTAAAGCAGTGATATAGAGATTGAATAAAAAATATAAATGCACTGCCAAACCTCAACAAGAGGTTGATAAAGCACCTGCCGATTATTCTAATACCATTTATATCAAAAGAGTTCACTTTGCATTTGTCTCAGCTAAAAATCAGTTTTACTGAAAATTTTGTTAACTTCATCGCAGAGTATAGCTAAGATACGTCCTAAGTTCAATATACTTTAGACTTCTCGTATAACAAACTTTTGATAGTGCGTTTGATGAAACAAAAAACTACTTGACAACCTCCGCCGTTATCTTTATCATAGTACTGAAGCTATTATTTATCTTCAGTCTGTGCAGATTAAATGACAAAAAACTTAGCATATTTGGCGTCTCGTGTTTAATTTTTTGCACTATGTGCACTGTATGTCTTTTTAAAACTTTTGGTTTTTTACCTATATAAGCTGAAATGCGCCTATAAGTCGTTTAAGACATCAAAAACGCCAATGTTATAAGATAGCTAGTAAATAATTAGCCACCACGGGGCTTCTTTTGCTTTTTTTCGTTTGGTAGATTTCTTAAATATTTATTACTAAAATAGTATCCTGGATTCCAGTATCAAGTACTGGGATGACAAAAAAGGAGGCACTTGGATGCACCCATATACCTGTCATTCCAGCGCTTGACGCTGAAACTCAGAAATTTTTATCCGTATATCATCTGTAAAGGTTTATTACGGAAGAGTACATTCTTTCTTAGTGTCATCCCAAGTTCCTTTATTCTCGGTGCATCCTTTTTGGGTACAAGTTGTTGCTTTTCCTGTTATTGCCGTTACAACAGCAGGAGCGCCAAAAAACACAGCAGTGAATGCACCAAGTGCAAAAAGAGCAGGCCAAGGCATTCTGCCAAATATTGCAAGTAAAGCTGCACCAATTATTACTATTGTGATCATCGGCCCACCTAAGCTGTGAGTGTAGTTTACTATTTTGCATATCACTTGTGATGTTACATCAGCATTTGCATCAAACGCAAAGGAGAGAATTAAAGCCACAAGTAGAAGAAATTTTTTCATTATACCTCCAATAATTTCATATTTTATGCTACTCCGCTTTGATTAAATTTAGGTAAATGATGCTAGAAGTATCACTTACCTAAAATTTGAGGCTCTTTAGTTCGCAGCTTTGCCAGAAGATTAGCGTTTTTCTACGGGATGCATGCCTTTACTGTGCCTGGTGCTATTGCTGTTACAATCTTTGGTGCACCAAAAAACACGGCAGTAAATGCACCGAGTGCAAAAAGAGCAGGCCAAGGCATTCTGCCAAATATTGCGAGCAGAGCTGCACCTATTATTACTACTGTGATCATCGGCCCACCTATGCTTTGGGTATATTTTACTATGCTGCATATCACTTCTGATGTTTCATCACCTTGAGTTTTACTCTGCTTATCGGCATTTGCATCAAATGCAAAAGATAGGACTAAAGCTATAAATAGAAGAAATTTTTTCATTATGTCTCCAATAATTTTATGCTAGATTTTCTTTTGCATTTATTAAATTTAAGTTAAGGGTATTAGTAAATTCGTCATACCATTAATTTAACTTTGGTGCCATTTATTTTTAGCCAAACCAATTGAATCAAGCTGTAAAATCTGATAAAGTTGATTTTATCAAAGGCACCCTTAGCTCAGTTGGATTAGAGCATTTGACTACGGATCAAAAGGTCGGGCGTTCGAGTCGCTCAGGGTGCACAATGTTTTTAGTCTATGCAGAAAACAGAGGCCACACTTGAAATTGATGTATGAAGTACCTATCTTTAAAGGTTAAATACTGAACTGTTGTATATGAGCACAAAAGACTACTATGAACTGCTGGAAGTAAGCAGAAATGCTAGTATTGATGAGATAAAAAAAGCATATAAGAAATTAGCGTTAAAGTATCATCCAGATAGAAATCCTGGTAATAAAGAAGCAGAGGAAAAATTTAAAGAAATAACGGCTGCGTATGAGGTTCTGTCTGACCCTGAAAAAAAGGCAGGTTATGATCGTTACGGATATGAGGATGGTGGTTTTGGTGGATTTGATTTTAGCCAGGCTGCGGGAGATTTTAGTGACATATTCAACGATTTTTTTGGCGGAGGATTTGGGGGATCAAGTAGGGCAAAGAGAAACACAACGAAAGTGCCTGGGTCGGACTTACGTTATGATCTTGAAATTACCTTAGAAGACGCATTTAAAGAGATACAAGTGCCTATACATTACGTTACAAATGTAAAATGTGACACATGTAAAGGTACAGGTAGCGAAGGAACTTTCAAATCAGTTCAGTGTCACATGTGCCAAGGAAGCGGTAGGATCAGGACCCAGCAGGGCTTTTTTACAATCGAGAGAACATGTACAACATGTTATGGGGAAGGAGAAATAATACAGAATAAATGCAAAAAATGTGGTGGAAATGGACGCAGAAGAGATGAAGTCAATATATCAGTTTCAATTCCAAAAGGCATAGAGAAAGGTGCTAAGGTAAGGGTAAGTGGTAAAGGAGAAGCTGGAGTAAGAGGTGGAAAAAGCGGAGATTTATACGTATATATTAAAATCGCTCCACACAAGATCTTTACTCGGGATAAAGCAGATTTACATTGCAAAGTGCCTATAAGAATGACATTAGCAGTGCTTGGTGGTGAAATTGATGTCCAGTCAATTGATGGGGCTAAAATAAAAGTAAAGGTTCCTGAAGGCACTCAAACTGGTACCAAACTACGCTGTAGAGAAAAGGGTATGCCATGTATGAATTCAAACGTACGTGGTGATTTGTATGTGCAGGTAATAGTTGAAACTTTAAATCCAAAGAACTTAACTGAAAAACAAATTGAGCTGTTGAAAGCGCTTGAAGAAGAAGAAAAGGCAAACATGCAACGACAATCTGAAGGGTTCTTTAGTAAAGTAAAAAAAAAATAGGAAATTTGCTCAGTGATATCAAAGGCAGTTAATTAGCTGCTCTCCATTGTCTCCTGGTGCTTGAACCTTCTTAGTCTTTATGCTAGCTTTACCAAAAAATATACTATTTTAGATATAATTGCAACGTCTAAATTTAAGGTATAGGGATGAACCCTACAATTAGGAAAGTTTTTGGTGTTTTTCTTATAATATTATTTATTTCCTTTTCTCATATGAGCAGTGCTGCTGATAGTGATCTTGATGCAACCACCAAAGTAATATGCAATATCATTAAATACGTTTGGGGAATAGGCGGACCTCTTATGACTATAGTAATAATAGGTGCAGCTTTGCTCGCGATATTCGGTAGAATGCCTTGGCCTGCTCTTTTTGCACTTGGTGTATTTTGCGCTGTGTTTTTTGGTGTAAAAGCTATTGTGACAAAAGTAATCGGTGGCGTAGGTGATACTGGAAATACTTCCATCATGGACAAATGCGGAGCGGAAGAAAAGAAATAAATTCTTTTGCTAATAAATTGCTTCCATTGTACAAGCTGCAACAGATAGTTGCTGCTTTGCATTTCTTATATCAAGTTGCTTCATTGATAATAAAAAAATACTTCCCTTTCTCTGAGAAATCTGTTATATTAAGTGTAATTACTGACTTTCATTGTTTCTAGAATATTTTTCCCTTGATAGCTATTTTATAATGAATTTGTCAGTAGTTTTTTTACACAACAAAGCCCGCTGGAATCTAAATTTTTTAGGCTGGATTTTGTGGTCAAGCTACGGCTATATATAAGTAATTTTATATGAAAAGGACTCAATACAATAATTTAGTTTCATCTTATGCTAGAGCGCTGTTTTATATCTCAGAAGATAAACTAGATACTATAAGAAAAGAAGTAGAATTTTTGTTGGATTTTTTTAAAAATCAACGTGATATTTTTATATATCTATCTCATCCTATGATTTCTCTTGCACGCAAAAAAGAAGCGATACTCTCTATAGATAAAAACTTAAGTGAGAACTTAGTGAAATTTATTATTGTTGTATCCGCAAATAGGCGCTCTAATTTATTAATCCTGATATTAGAAAAATTCTTAAATCTTGCGAGAGAAAATGAAAATGAATTAGAAGTTATCGTAAAGTCAGCAGAGGCTTTAAAGGGACCTGATATAAAAATAATTACTGAATCTCTAAACTTTCTTGGTAAAATAACAAAGGTAAGTAACGTGGTTGACCCTTTTATACTGGGCGGTTTTGTGGTGAAGTATGGTTTTAATTTGATTGATGCTTCGCTGAAAAGTTACTTAGATAGATTGGTTGATTTGAGTAAAATGGAAATATTGAAAATAAGGAATTATGTATGAAAAACGGTATAAATGCTTCTGAAATAGTAAACATAATAAAAGAAAAAGTTGAGGCGTTTGATAATCCTGTAAAGCGAGAAAGTATAGGTGAAGTGATTTCAGTAACTGATGGTATTGCATTGGTTTATGGACTTGAAAAAGCAAAATTTGGTGAAAAGGTATTCTTTGCAAGTGGTATAGAAGGAATAGTTTTTGATTTAGATCATGATATAGCTGGGATAGTGGTACTTGGTAATGATCGTGATGTCAAAGAGGGGGATATTGTAAAATGCAGTGGTAATGTTGTACAGGTTCCTGTAGGGCATGAATTATTGGGAAGAGTTGTAAATGCATTAGGTTACCCTATAGATAACGGCGGGAAAATTAGAACCAAAAACAAAATGGACATGGAGTCTAAGGCGCCAGGCATTATTGATCGTAAATCTGTGCATGAACCTCTGCAAACCGGAATTAAGATTATAGACTTACTAATTCCAATAGGCAGAGGACAGCGTGAATTAATTATTGGCGATAGACAAATCGGTAAAACTACTATTGCGCTTGATACCATCATTAATCAGAAGAAGATTAATGATGAAGTGGACGAAAACCAAAAAGTTTACTGTGTTTACGTTGCTATTGGACAAAAGATTTCAACAGTAGCAAAAGTGGTAAATAAGCTAAAAGAAAGTGGGGCATTAGAGTATACAACTGTAGTTGTGGCTAGTGCATCTGACTGCGCGCCTATGCAATTTTTAGCACCTTATGCTGGTTGCACCATTGGAGAGGTTTTTCGTGATAATGGAATGCATTGCTTGGTGGTTTATGATGATTTATCTAAGCACGCTGTGGCATATAGGCAGATGTCCTTATTGTTGAGGCGTCCTCCTGGCCGTGAAGCTTATCCTGGAGATATATTCTATGTGCATTCTCGTTTGCTTGAAAGAGCTGCTAAAATGTCTGATGAAAAAGGGCAGGGGTCTCTAACTGCTTTGCCTATTATCGAAACTCAAGCTGGTGATGTATCTGCATATGTTCCAACTAATGTAATTTCGATTACCGATGGACAAATCTTCTTAGAGTCAGAATTATTTCATAAAGGATTTCGTCCTGCAGTAAATATAGGTTTATCAGTTTCGCGGGTTGGCTCTGCTGCGCAATTGAAATCTGTGAAAAAAGTTGCTGGTTCTATAAAGCTAAGTTTGGCTCAATATAGAGAGTTAGAAGATTTCGCAAAATTTGGTTCTGATCTCGATGCTAGTGTTCAACTATCCTTAAATAAGGGTAAATATCTTGTTGAGTTATTAAAGCAAAGACAGCATTCACCTATGCAAATAGAAGAGCAAGTGGCGCTGATGTACGTCTTTTCTAATCTATATGATCAGTTAAGCAAGGTGCAAATAAGCGATGTCAATAAATTTGAATATGATCTTATCAATTATTTCCATACTGTGCACCCTGGGGTTTTAAAAAAGTTGTCAAACAGCATGAATGATGGTATAAAAGACAATATTTTCAATGTTGTGAGTAATTTTATTACTCAATTTAATTACGTTTAGGTGGTGGTTATGGCTTCATCAATTGTTAATAAGTTTCCTATGACAAGGGAAGGTTTTGAACATATGCAAGCCGAGCTTGAGAAATTAAAGGAAGAAAAGCCTTCCATTATACAAGCTATTTCTGATGCACGTGATCAAGGTGATTTGTCCGAAAATGCGGAGTATCATGCTGCACGAGAAAGGTTGGGTTTTATTGAAGGACGTATAATGGAGTTAGAAAACAAGATTTCACACGCAGAAGTAATAGAAGTGAAAAGCTTGTTTGGCGATTCAGTAATGTTTGGCGCAACAGTAACATTAAGCATGCTCAGTGATGATGGTAGTGAAGCAGAATATATTTATAAAATTGTAGGTGAGTATGAAGCTGATGTTTCAAAACAGTTGATATCTACTAGTTCACCTTTAGGTAGTGCTTTAATTGGCAAAAAAGTTGGCGAGTATGTGGAAGTGGTAGTGCCAAGCGGAGAGAAGTTATATAAAGTAGTTAAGATTGAATTTAAATAAATTATGGTACAGACCACTTATGTATCAATGAGTCTATCCAGCATTTCTCCTGTGGAAGATGTGTTAGAGGATGCCCGTTCTGGTAAGTTGTTTATTTTAGTTGATGATGAAGATAGAGAAAATGAAGGTGATCTGATTGTCTTAGCTGAAAAACTAGAGCCAAAACATGTAACTTTTATGGTTAGATATGGTACTGGCATTGTATTTTTAGCTATGACAAGACCTCATATGAGTAGGCTAGGCCTTGAATTTATGAGGAAAAGTAATGTAGATGAAAAGCTTATTCCTCACACTGCATTTACTACATCAATTGATGCACGTTATGGTATTACAACAGGTGTTTCTGCTCATGATAGAACGCGCACGATACTTACTGCTATTGATGAAAAGAGTACTAAAGATGATATTATTACTCCCGGTCATGTTTTTCCTATTATTGCAAATGATGGTGGAGTCTTAGCACGCAATGGTCATACTGAAGCAAGTGTTGAAATAGCAAAGTTAGTTGGCCTTAATCACGCAGCTGTAGGGTGTGAATTAGTGAACGATGATGGCTCTATGATGCGCTTACCTCAGTTGCTTAAATTTGCTGAACAACATAAGATTAAGTTAACTACCATCGATAAACTTGTTAGATACGTTGAAAAGTTAAGCTAGCGTTTATAAATTTGTATAATTTAAGTGTTAAAATGTAAAATTCCTAAAAATTATACAAACACGGAGTTTTCATGTTTAAAATTGCTAAGTTTTTTATCTTATTGCTCTTTTTTATATATTGCAGTAGCGCTTACTCTGTTAACGTTATTAGAGATAGTGAGGTGGAAGCAGTGATAAAAGAACTAGCGCAACCCTTATTTTCTGCTGCAGGCATCGATAGTGATCGGATAAAAGTTTTCATAATTAGTGATAATTCTATTAATGCTTTCGTAATTGATAATAATAGCATTTTCACTCACTTAGGACTTTTGCAACATTCGACTGAGCCTTACATTTTGCTTGGCATATTAGCACATGAGATTGCTCACATATCTGCTGGTCATGTATTGCAGATGAGTGGCGCTGTGAGTTATTTTCAATCGATAGCAATGATCAGTTATGTGGTAGGATTGGTTTCTACTATTATCATTAATTCCCAGGTCGCTAGTGCAATTTTGCTAAGCGGTGTAGTACTCAGCTCAAGGCTGTTTTTTAACTATTCTCAAGAGCAAGAAAGTGTAGCAGATAGCTATGCTTTAACGTACCTTGACGAATCTGGCTATAATAATTCAGGTATGAAAGAGATTTTTGACTACTTTAAAAGTATCGAACATGAAAATGCTGAAGGGTATTTTCGCACTCATCCGCTTAGTGATAAGCGCATATTTGCTGTACAAAATTATAAGGTTAAAAACAATGTGAAACCAATTCTTGCAGATAAGTTACTAAGGTTTAAGCGTATGGTTACAAAGCTAGATTCCTTCTTTTCTCCCATACATATGTTATCTAATAAATATGGAGGTAATTCTGAGTACGTAAATGCTATAATCCATTATAGGCAAGGGAAGATGGAAGAGGCTATCGCTATAGTTGATTCATTAGTTCAAAAGTCACGCAATGACCCATACTTATATGAATTAAGAGCAGAAATGCTGTACAAGGCGGGGAATTTAGATGAAGCAATAAAAATGTACGAAGAATCGCTTAGGTATTTATCTGAGAAAGACAGTTATTTGGTGAAACTTACATTATCCCATACTTTATTGTTGTACGGTGATGCAAAGAAAGCAATTTTTTACCTGGAACAGATCGCAAGTGTAGAGCCAAATAATGCCTTCGTCTGGAAGTATTTAAGTATCGCATATAAATGTAATGCTGATACGGCAATGCATTATTTTGCCTTAACTAAAAAGGCTTGCATTGAAGGTAATTTAAAACAATTTATGAAATATGCTGAACTGGCTGTTAAAACCTTACCAAAAGATAGCCCTTACTTGTTGCAAATTGAAGACATGAAGCGATTTAATGGATAACAACAAGCATTTTAGTACACCCTTACTTTTAAGGACCATTCTGTCCACACTGATCCAACATTTTTTTGACTTCATCGCTTACATTGGGTATAATGTTCATTATGATCGTCTTAGCGCCAAAAAATACACCACAAAACATACCTAAAGCAAAGAGAGCTGGCCAAGGCATTCTGCCAAATATTGCAAGCAAGGATGCACCAATTATTACTACTGTCATGAGTGGACCACCTATTCCCCAAACATAACCAATAATATTACATATTACTTGGGCAGTTGTGTCATTGATACCAGCACTACTAGCGTTGGAGGCATCTGCATTGCCTGATAAAAACAACACCAAACATAAAACATTAAAAAACTTTTTTATTGTAGAGCTCATTTTTTTTGCCTCTAAATAATAAAATAGCGTAACAAGAACAATTTCATTACACATATATTTTAAAGTAAAGTTTATGGTTTGTCCACAAATAAGGTATCACTACATAAATAAACCGCCATTAATGTTCAGCACATGCCCTGTGATATATTTTGTTTCATCACTTGCTAAAAACAGGACTCCTGCCGCTATTTCCTCTCCCGTCCCCATTTTTTTCATTGGAATATTATCTAGTATTTTTCTCTTTTGTTCTTCAGTTAAAACTTCAGTCATTTTAGTATCTATAAACCCAGGAGCAATACAATTTACTGTTATATTGCGACTTGCAACTTCTTTTGCTATGGATTTACTCATGGCTATTATTCCAGCTTTTGATGCTGCATAATTTGCCTGTCCAGCATTCCCTGTTAACCCTACTATTGAAGAAATATTTATAATTCTCCCCCAGTTATTCTTAATTAGTTTCCTGCATGCTTCTCTATTTAGTTTAAACGTAGAACTCAAGTTAATATCAATCACTTTTTGCCATGCTTCATCTGTCATTCTCAGCAATAAACTATCTTGTGTAATGCCTGCATTACATACGAGCCCGTCGAAACCTTCCATCAATTCATTTGCACTATTTATCAGCTGTTGTACTTCCTCGACATTTAATAAGTTGCAAGGAAGTATATAAATATTTTTTTCATATAGTTTAGCAACTTCTTCTAGGGCTTCTTTTTTTGTACCAGAAATACATAGAATTGCTCCAGCTTTATGCATAGTTCTTACAATTGCCTTCCCTATTCCACCTGATGCACCAGTAATCAGGAATTTTCTGCCTTCTAATCGAAACATAATGACCTCGCTTTATCTGATTACTAACAGAGCATTGTCTAGTTGGCAATAGATTGTTTGTACGACACAAGTAGCTTGGATCTATGACAGCTAAGTCAGATTAAGATATGCAAGAATTGTTACTAAATAGTTTATTCTGGTGTTTTGCAGCCCAAATGAAGTGCATAAGTCATGGATTCTTTGTTTTTGTATGTTATCTTAATGCTAACGCAAGTTCACAGTAATATATGATAAGTAAGTTAAAAAAACTTAGCGCTGGATTCTCTTTTACAGGCCTACTTGGCCATAGTGATAATATAAGCATGCAAGGAACAAAAAATAAAAAGAAGAAGTATCCGAAGTTTTTAGATAAAACGTTCACATTGATTGATGCGGTGACAAGCTTTATTTTAAAACGCGAGGGTAATAACGTAAATGAGGTTCTGAGAGTGACATGGGGACCACTGTTTTTTGGCCTGATAGTGATACTCATTTTTTTTGGAATAGGTGGTATTTGGTCAGCTATAGCTCCAATTGATGGTGCAGTGCATGCAAGTGGAGAAGTTATTGTATCTTCAAACAGGAAAATAGTTCAACATCTGGGTGGAGGAATAATAAGTAAAATTTTTGTCAAAGAGGGCCAAGCAGTCAAAAAAGATGAGCCTTTAGTTTTGTTAAGTGATGTTAATGAGAAGGCGAATTTGAGTATAATCAAAGAAAAACTCTTATCGCTTTTGGCAACTGAGGCAAGACTTATTGCTATTAGAGGAGGCTTAGACACAATTGAATTTCCTGATGAAGTCAAAGAATTATCTAATGGCGATCTTGCAAACAAAGCAATGAAAAATCAGATAAAATTATTTGATTCCCAGCACAAGAGTATATTGGGAAAAACTAACATACTACAACAGCGTATAAGACAGTTACATGATGAGCTAGTAGGGCTGAATTCTCAGCTGGATGCGGCTCTCAAGCAATATGATTTAATAGCTGAGGAATTAGAAACAAAAAGGCAACTTCTTAGCGGTGGTCACATAGGTAAGCCGCACATTTTGGCTTTGGAAAAGCAGTTTGCTGAAATTGAAGGTAGAGTTGGTCATTACCGTGCTGCAATATCTCAAGTACAACAAAAAGTTGGAGAAACCGAGTTAGAGATCATAAATGTGAAGAATGACGCTCAAGAGAGAGCAAACATTGAGCTTAAGGAAATTAGCACGTCTATTGCTGACTTGAGAGAAAGATTGATGGTTGCAGAAGATGCGTTAGCACGCACAATTATTAGATCGCCTCAAAACGGAATAGTTACGGATATACGATACCATACGGAAGGTGGTGTTATACAGTCTGGTGTGCGGATTATGAGCGTAGTGCCATCTAATGATGATTTAATAATAGACGCTAAAATTCAGACTAGAAATATAGAGGAGATACTGTCGGCACAAAAAAAAGATAGCAATATAGTCTCTATTGACGGATTGGAAGGGCTAAAGGTGAAAGTAAGGCTGAGTGCTTACAGTGCACGTCGTTTGAGTCTAATTAACGGTATAGTAAGCCATATTTCTCCTGATGCCCTCGATGATCCAAGGTTAGGGCGTTATTATTCAGTACGTGTGGTGATACCAAAGTCAGAGCTTGCTCAGTTCAAAAATGTATATCTATATCCCGGTATGCCAGCAGAAGTGTATATAGTTACTCAATCCCGTACTCTTTTGTCATTCTTGTTTACACCTATAATTGCAACAGTTGATAGGTCTTTTATAGAAAGGTAGCTCACTTGTTAAAGTAAATAGAAACAAAAAAACTACTTGACAACCCTCGCCATTCCTTTTACCATGTAACTGGAGATATTCAGTTATCTTCATCTGTGCAGATTAAATGAGAAAAAACTTAGCATATTTTGCGTCTCATGTTTAATTTTTCGCACTATGTGCGCTGCATGTCTTTTTAAAACTTCTGGTTTTTACCCATACAAGCTGAAACGCGCTTATAAGTCGTTTAAGACATCAAAAACGCCAATATCATAAGATAGATAGTGAATAACTAGCTATTACGGGACTTCTTTTGCTTTTTTTCATTTAGTAAATTTCTTAAGCATAAAGGTTACACCAACTTTTGTTATCAAACAAGATACATAATAAATTGCTAAACCTCTAATCTTAGGGAAACTTTTTAATTTACTATTGAGATTTATTATAAGATTTTATTGACTTCTCTAAAAATTTTGTTTACAGGGGTTAATAACCCAGTTATCCCTTGCGGAAAGCCGAGGTGCATTTGCTTTAAGTTTCAAGTGCTTTAACACCCCAAAATAATAGAAATGGTGCTGAATAAGAATTTTATATTGGTTACAAGTAGTATACTTTATGATTGTTTTCTTTAATATGTAAATCATATATGCCTGCTACAGGCATTAAAAGTTAGTTAATAAAGTATAGTGTATTATATAAAATATAAGGCAGGCCTTTATACTTACAGATGAGTAAATTTATCATAAAGTTTAATAGTGTCTGTTACTGCTTTTAGGTGTGAGGCTAGAGGGTTGTTATCAGTAACAGACACTACTAAACTTATTATAGAATTTACTTAAAGTAAATACTTAACTAAAAATATTATAATATTTTAACTTAAAATAGATTCATGTAAATGCTTTTTCCCCTAAATTAGTACTATATTATTATACTTATCAAATGCTAAAAAATTATTAATTATTGCTAATCTCTATTTGCATAGTAAGTTTATATATACTATTATACGGTATGTCACTTGGTTTTACAGCAAACAAATATGGTGGAGTTATTTGTATTATTGATAATGTTTTACTCGAGCACATCAGCTGCTTCTGCTCCTAACTCCTGGCAATTTGGATTTCCTTCTCCTGCAACTGAGATAATGGAAGTTGTAGTTAAGTCACATTCGTTTGTGATGAGTATAATGGTTGCAATAATGCTTCTCGTGTGGGCACTGCTTGCTTATGTAGTATTTCGCTTTCGTAAGAGCAAAGTGAAGAATATAAGTAATACAAGTCATAATTTCCTTTTAGAAATCGTCTGGTTTGTTATACCAACGATTATTGTTGGAGTATTGGCCTTTAAAAACGCTGAATTAATTAAGCTACAGGAAAAAGTACCAAAGGCTGACATAACACTGAAAGTTATTGGTCATCAATGGTATTGGAGATATCAATATCCAGAATATCAAGGCGTGTCGTTTGACAGCTACATTAAGGGAAAAGATGACTTTAGCGAAGGAGATTTGAAACTATTCTCTGTTGATAATAACGTTGTTTTGCCTATCGATACTAACGTTCGTTTACAAGTGACGGCAGGAGATGTGATACATAGCTGGGGAATACCATCTTTCGGTGTAAAAATTGATGCAATACCAGGAAGACTAAATGAAGCATGGTTTAATGTCAAAAAGCCTGGTATTTATTATGGGCAATGTTATGAATTATGTGGTCAAGGCCACGGGTTTATGCCAATTGTTGTTGAGGCAGTAAGTAAAGAACATTTTAATAAGTGGATCGAAAATAAAAAATTAGTGAGTTAAATTGGGAGTATAGATATGAGTGATGTACCAAAAGGTATAAAGCGTTGGTTATTTTCTACTAATCATAAAGATATAGGAACGCTGTACATTATTTTCTCCATACTAGCTGGAATTATTGGTGGATTGTTATCAGTGGTTATTCGTACTCAACTAATGCACATTAATATACTTAACAATAACTATCAATTATATAACGTAATGGTTACAGGGCATGCGGTAATAATGGTGTTTTTTATGATAATGCCAGCACTAATGGGAGGGTTTGGTAATTGGTTCGTGCCTCTTATGATTGGTGCACCAGATATGGCATTTCCCCGTATGAATAATTTAAGTTTTTGGTTGTTAGTATCATCTTTTATTTTGCTTGTCCTTTCAGTATTTGCTGGCGAAGGTCCTGGAACAGGTTGGACTTTATACCCACCTCTGTCGCAAGTCATGTCCCATCCAAGTGCAGGAGTTGACCTTGCCATACTTGCACTTCATATTGCTGGTATGTCATCGATTGTTGGAGCGATCAATTTTATAGTTACTATATTTAACATGCGTGCAAATGGCATGTCATTAACTAAGATGCCACTATTTGTTTGGTCTGTTTTATTAACGTCATTCATGCTAATTGTCGCTTTACCGGTGCTTGCTGGTGCTATAACTATGCTGCTCACTGATCGCAATATTGGTACTTCCTTTTTTGATCCTGCTGGTGGTGGTGACCCTGTATTGTTTCAACATCTGTTTTGGTTTTTTGGTCATCCGGAAGTTTACATAATTATTTTTCCTGCGTTTGGTATCATAAGCCAAGTCGTGTCAACTTTTTCTCACAGGCCGATATTTGGTTATATGGGAATGGTTTATGCAATGATAGGCATAGCAGTGTTTGGCTTTATTGTTTGGGCTCACCATATGTTTACTGTTGGGCTTAGTGAAGATGCTGCCATATTTTTTAGCACCAGCACAATTTTCATTGGTGTTATAACTGGTGTTAAAGTCTTTAGCTGGATTGCAACTATGTGGGGTGGAGCGATTGAGCTTAAAACTCCTATGCTATTTGCACTAGGTTTTATTTTTATGTTTGTTGGCGGTGGTATAACCGGAATAATTCTGTCTCAAGGTGGAATAGATAAGCTTTTGCACGATACCTATTATGTTGTTGCTCACTTTCACTATGTCATGTCACTTGCTGCAATATTCGGAGCCTTCGCTGGCTTTTATTATTGGATAGGTAAAATGTCGGGTAAACAGTATAATGAATGCCTGGGAAAAATACATTTTTGGCTTACTTTTATTAGTACCAATATCACTTTCTTACCTCAGCATTTTCTTGGATTAGCTGGTATGCCAAGGCGTATACCCGACTATCCAGATGCATTCATTCCTTGGAATTATGTATCCTCAATTGGTTCATATATGTCCTTCATTTCAGTTATGTTTTTTGTGTTTATAGTTGTGCACCTCTTCAAATGGGGCAAGAAAGCTGGAAATAACCCTTGGGGAGGTGATACCTTGGAATGGACAATATCTTCACCACCACCTTTTCATACTTTCGAAAAACCGCCAGTGATAAAATAGAATGTATACAAGTACTTTGTTAAATGTTGAATCAACAATACTGGATTTTTGGCGTTTGCTGAAGCCAAGGATAATGTATCTTGTAGTATTTACTGCAGTTGCTGGAATGGTTGCTGCACCAGGTAGTATTCATCCTTTTCTTGCACTAATATCTCTTGTATGTGTTGCTCTTGGTTCAGGATCCGCAGGTGCCATAAATATGTGGTACGATAGAGACATAGATCTTCTTATGGAAAGAACAAAAAATCGTCCTATACCTTCAGGTAGAGTTTCTGCAGAGAGTGCTCTCGAATTTGGTATAACCATTGGAGTATTGTCGATATTTATTATGGCAATAGCAGTGAACTATATTTCCGCTGCTTTGCTTGCAGTTAGCATGTTATTTTACGTTTTCATATACACAATTTGGCTCAAAAGACGCACTCCACAAAATATTGTTATCGGCGGTGCATCAGGTGCTTTTCCTCCAATGATTGGTTGGGCAATTGTGACTAACTCTGTAAGTTGGGAAAGTTTTATTCTATTCCTAATAATTTTTATGTGGACTCCACCGCACTTTTGGGCTCTATCCTTAAATAAATACGAAGACTATGTAAAAGCGTCGATGCCAATGTTTAATGTTGTTTATGGCTCAGAGAAAACAAGAAAACATATATTAATTTACAGTGTGTTGCTGGTGCTAACTAGCTTACTTCCAGCACTGTTTTTGAAAAAGGCTATATTTTACCTAAGTCTGGCAATCCTTGAGGGTTGCATTTTTATTTGGTATGCTGTATCTATTATAAGGCTCAAAAATCATAGCTCACAGAAAAAAATGTTTTCTTATTCAATTTCTTATCTATTTTTTCTGTTTACTAGTATTATTTTTTGTTCTACTGATTTGTTTTATCTATGAAAGAACGGCAGAAACATAAAAACTATTTTTTGTTTTTCCTTCTAATATTGTTCGTTGTTACGCTTTTCTTTGTTTCTGTAATAAAATTTAAGGGTATAGCTTAAACGCCTTGTATCAATGTGTCTCATTGAAATTGTGTTTTCATAAAAGCAGCTATATACTTTGTTAATTCATATAATGAAGGATGAATAAAAAGGAAGTGACAATATACACGGATGGAGCGTGCCTTGGTAATCCTGGAGCAGGAGGATGGGCAGCAATTATACTATTTCAAAATCATAGAAAGGATGTTTATGGTAGGGAAGAAAATACTACAAACAATAAAATGGAGTTAACAGCAGTGATCAATGGACTAAAGGCGTTAAAATTTTCTTGTAGTATTAATTTATATACGGATAGTCTCTATATTAAATATGGTATAACAGAGTGGATAAATAAGTGGAAAGTGAATGGCTGGAAGACAAGTAATAAAAAATCAGTAAAAAATATGGAGTTGTGGAAAGAATTGGATGACATCGCTTCACAACACAAGATTAATTGGAGGTGGGTTAAAGCTCACAATGGCGATAAATATAATGAGGAGGCTGATAGTTTAGCAAGAAAAGCAATAATCGATGCTTAAAAAAATCACTATATTATTTTCTATAGTTTTATTATTTACGCTCTGCTTCTTTATCTTTTTCAAAGATAAGTGTCCCTTGGGAATTAATATTAGTTATATCAATTTTTACTTAAAGAATAAGATATCGAAAACGCTTGCCAACTCAAACGTCAATATGGAGAGTACTTCAGTTATTTGGCAAAGGGATGGCACAGATCCATATCTAGTCATTACAGATTTAAAAATAGTGAATCCTGGCTTTACTATAAAAGTTCCTAACCTTTTTGTGCATTTTAAGTTCAGTTCTTTGTTAAAAACCAGTGTAAATTTCTCTCAAGTCTCGGCTGATAGTATGTATGTGTGTATCAACCAGAAAAAAGATGACTTCAAAGCAGTTGATTTTAATTCAAAAAATTTTTTGAAAGCAATGAGGAAATTCTTTTTTGACCTAAATGCAAGTTCAAAAATTGAAATTACTAACATTGCTATCAATAAAAGCACGGAAGGTGAATTTTTCATTGATAAAGTATATGCAGGGAAGGGAGAAGATTTCAATGTTTTGGATATCCGTGTCCATACAAAAGAAGGTAAAGGATTTCTAGGTGATTTATCCATTACGATAAAAAATCGCAATAATTTACTAAATTTGTATGGAACATTCTATAACCTAAAGTTGGGGCTATTTAACGAGTTTTCCACACTAGTTAAAAGTTACAATTTGGACAAAGAAATAGGGTTCAAAGGAAACTTTTCAATGAGAATTAATGGAAAGGATGAAGTTGTAGATGGAAATATATACGTATTAAATACAGAGAATCGCTCGGGTAAAAACTTAGCCTTGACTAATGTAAATGTAAATTTGACATATAGTGATGAAATCATCAGCGTAAAAAACTTTCATTTTAAGTTAAGTGGTATGTACCTTTCTTTGATTGGCAAAATGAACTTTAGCACAAATCATACTCTGCTTAGGGTCAACATTAGTAAGTTTGCCGCGAAGGATTTATGTACTTATGTACCAGATAGTATAGTGAACAACAGATTTAAAAAATGGTATTGTGATAATATTGATGGGGATATTGTAAATACAATCATAAGTTTCAACGGCAAAATCAACAGCTTAGTTAATGATGATCTATCAGACGTCGTAATTGCTGCCGATATAGAAAACGGCAGCGTAAGATTTGATGAAGATTTTGAGCAAGTGAAAGGATTAAACGGTGATTTAATTCTCAAAAATAACAACCTTACAATTGCTGTAAATGGCGCTAAGTTTCAGAATTTCACTATTGATGGTGGTAGCATTGAAATGAACTTTCTCGATAAGGAAGAGTCAGTTCTAGTCATCAATGGTAAGGCCACAAGCGATGCTTACGGGTTATATGAGCCTATAAAATTTAAGCTGGATGATATGATTCAGGTTACAAGAGACAAGATTGGTGGAATAGCAAAATCTGTGTTCAGTTTTCGCATTTTTAACCTGAATGTCGACGATAAAAAAGTAGACTTCTTAGCAAATTTTCATTCCAAAATTGACGATCTGGTTCTCTATGGTGCAAGTCTTGGTAAGCACGATATTAAGCTTGATTTTGGCAAGGACTTCATTGATTTAAATGGCAGTGGCATGGTAAATAATACACAACTATTATTTGACTTGAAAAGTAGCAACAAAAATGAAAGTTTTGCCTGGAATTCAACCGGAGATTTACCTGATCAAATACTTAATTTTGATGGTGGTTACGTCAACACAAATATAGAGTCAGTGATAAATCAAGATAAGACCGGATATGTTAGTGGTAATATAGATTTGTCAGAGCTTGAGTCACATTCAAGCTACTTGGGGTGGAGAAATCGCTTTGAAGATCACAATAAAATTTTGTTTTCTACGAGGCTAAAAGGAGCGGGTAAATTGTTAATAGACAAATTAGACGTTGTAGGAAATAACCTAGATATAAAATTTAGCGGAAAAGTAGAGAATGGGAATTTGTATTTGAGTTCTGGCAAATTTAAATTACCGGACAATGATCTTAATGTAGAAATTGAGTTAGGTAAAGAAAGAAGCATTGTAACTATTTATGGTGGGAAAATTAATTTGAGTGATATTTTAGGGTTGCTTGGCAAAAATAGTAGTGGATTAAACAATGACATAGAAGTAAGTATGAATGTTGACAATGTAATGATGAAAGAAGGCATTGTTGTCAAAAACGCCAAGCTACATGTAACCTGCACTAAAGGTGATTGTAATGGAAGTAAATTTGCAGGACAGTTTTTGGAAGACAACAGCAAAATATCAGCGGAATACAGTGGAATAGGGCTCGAAATATATGCGGATAATTCAGGTATGCTTTTGCGCTCTTTAGGCATTGGTAAATCAGTTAAAAACGGCAAATTATCTTTTTATCTATCTCCTAAGAGAGAAAATGGAGAACATTATGGCATGTTATCTATCAGCAATTTCTATATCAAAGATGCTTCATTGCTTACTACTTTACTATCGATGTCTTCACTGCCTGGTATTGTAAATGCTATAAAGAACGAAGGTGTATACTTTTATAAGTGTAATGCACCTTTTTCATATAAAGATGGCACTGTTGAAATTGAAGAATCTTGGCTTGAGGGAGCAGAACTGGGCATTAGCACTAGTGGTAAGCTTGATATTAGAAATTATAAATTCCAGGTTGAAGGACAAGTAATACCAGCATACTCGATCAATAAATCTTTGTTGAAAATCCCTATAATTGGAAAACTCCTTACTGGTGGGAAAAGTAGGGGGATTATTTCAATAGACTACAAAGCGAACGGTGATGATAAAAGCAGCAACGTATCTGTTAATCCTATTTCCTCGCTAACTCCAAGCCTATTTAAGAGGTTGCTGGGAGTGTTTGACCGTGCTATGATAAAAATGGCAACGCGCTAGGCATATAATATGCTATTTATAGAAATGGAACAAAAAACTACTTGATAACCTTCGCCGACTCACTTATCATAGTACTGAAGCTATTCATTTAACTTTGCAATCTGCAGATTAAAATGACAAAGGAAACTTTGTATTTGGTGTCTCATGTTTAAATTTTTGCACTATGTGCACTCCATGTCTTTATAAACCTTCTAGGTTTTTGCCTATACAAGCTGAAACGAGCTTATAAGTCGTTTAAGACAGTATAGAGCGTCAAATAGAACAAGGGAGTATTTGAATACTAGCTGCTCTAGGTTTCTTTTGCCTTTTTTTTTGCTTAGTAAATTTTTTTATATCTAAACCAAGGTCTGTTGCAGTTTAAAAGTCGCTAAATTGCAGCGTTTAAGACATAAAAACGCCAATACTAAAAATAAATACTGACCAAGGCTTCTTTTACCTTTTTTTCATTTAGTAAATTTCTTAGTGTTTATAGTTAAACAATTTATGAACTGGATAAGACGGCATCATTTCAGTGCCGGCACATAGTTTACAATTTAAATTTTATTTTATATTATTGTAAGTATTACACGACTTTAGAGAACAATTATGGCGGTTATGCCGGATAAATGGATAAAAGAAAAAGCTGAAAACTTTGGAATGATAGAACCTTTTGTGGATCACAAAAGCTGTAAAGGTGTTATATCTTTTGGACTATCATCTTATGGATATGATGCAAGAGTTGGCAATAAATTCAAGATTTTTACTAACGTTAATTCAGCTGTGGTAGACCCTAAGAATTTTTCCGAGAGTAGTTTTATAGATAAGGAAACAAATGTATGCATAATTCCACCAAACAGCTTTGCACTTGCAAGTACAGTTGAATATTTTTGTATACCAAGGAATGTACTAGTTATTTGTGTTGGTAAATCAACTTATGCAAGGTGTGGGATTATAGTAAACGTTACTCCTTTGGAGCCTGGATGGGAAGGTCATGTCACACTCGAATTCTCAAACACTACTCCACTTCCTGCAAAAATTTATGCTAATGAAGGGGCGTGCCAATTTGTGTTTTTAAGTGGTGAAAGCGAGTGTGAAAAATCATATGATGACATGAAAGGAAAGTATATGAAGCAGTGCGGTATTACTTTACCGCTGGTGAAGTGAATTGCTAAAGAATACCAAAAAAACTGTGTTAGACCAATAATATATAGAGACCAAAAAATCGAGGCTTTTGTAAGCTGAGCAAAGCCGCCTAAGTAGAGAATGGATCAGGAAAAGGGGCTGTATAAATATATATAGTCTTTACAGTATAATTTGACTTGATAGAAAATGTGTTATTGAAAATATTTATTGATTATTTTTATAGCCTCTTCGTAAATGGTGTCTCTGTATCCTACTGAAGCCGGAATTATCTTATGTTCTGCAATGTTTATGCGGTACACAATACTGTAATCTTTAGTCCTTAGGCTTCTATATCCTTTCAGTTTACCACTTAACGGCTTACCGACTTTAAATGGATTAGCTGCAATTTTATCCTCTATGAGTTTTTTTATTTTTTTTTCTTATTTTCGGTGATAAGGGAAGAAAGTCTCTTTTAAGAATTTTTTCGGGTAGTCAACATCATACTTCACAATTTATGGTTTTGCTTCTGCGGATAATAGTGTATCCAAGTCTACATCCCCACTTCTAACCATCTCCGCATTAGGAGAATCGGTTTCCTTGATAATTTTAGAAAGCGCGATATTTTCAATTTCACACTCAATTCCATCTATGACTAATCTTTTTGCTAGTTTTTCAACGGACTCTTTGTTGAATGCAGCTAGCTGAGTAAGGTTATGTAAAGCTTTTGAATTAAGTGTTATAACAACCTTTAAATCTGCCATAAGTTTTACCGAAGTCTGTTACTATAATAATTCTATAATATCTTTCTAAATTTTTCAATAAAAAAAGTTGTTAGTATGTAGAAGAACTGTATGAAATATAGTCACTTTTATTAGTGATACTCATAGCTGCAAAGTTAAAATTAGCTATACCTCAAAACCCCTCCGGTATTTTCATGTACTAAGTTAACTATAGCACTTGATTCTTTTTGGATTTCTTCTTCGGTTAAAGTGTGAGTTGGAGAGCAGAAAGTAACTGACAACGCTATAGACATCTTATTCGGTTCTATATTATCTCCATGGTACACATCGAACACCAAAACCTCCGTGATGAGCTCTGAACTTTTTTTTATTATATTGATTATATTACCTGCTACTACATCTTTATTTACAATAAACGCAAAGTCGCGCTTTACACTTTGATATTTATATTCGGTAAACTTTTTTCTACTTACAGGTAAATTTCTGATATCTTCTAATATCAACTCAAAGCCCACAACTTTTTGCTTGATATCAAAAAAATCCAGTATGTTTGGATGTAGTTCACCAAAATGACCAACTATTTTACTTCTAAAAGATAAGATGCCTGACTTTCCTTGGTGGTAATATTCTTTTTCTGCTCTCTCTATCGTTAAATTATCACAATTGACATTAAAGAATTCCAAGGCCGTTATAAGGTCAGCCTTTGCGTCAAAAAGATCTATTTTCCTGTCGATATTATAATGGTTTCTTGGCAAATCATTTCCTGACCTAATTCCACTTAGAACATACTTAGGCTGATTGAGACTATCGTACACTGATCCGATTTCAAAAATTGCAAGATCAGACGTTCCATGGGCAATATTATCTGCAGTGGTTTGCAATAAATTGGGTATGACACTTGGCCTCATTATGTTGAAGTTGTTATTAAATGGGTTATCGATAATAAACAACTTGTCCGAATAACCAAACTTTTCAGCTGTTGATTCACTCATAAAAGACCAAGTGAATACTTCATGAAATCCTCTACTTGTCATTAAAATGCGCAAATCATCTTGAGCTCTGGTTTCTGTCTCAGTATTTCCTTTTAGTGGCTCTTCCTTTATTTTATCATAGCCATATATTCTCACTACCTCTTCAACTAGATCAGCCAATATGGTTACGTCTAGTCTCCAGCTTGGTACTTGTACACTCCAATTATTTTTAGTGTTTTTATCAATGCTGAACCCTAGTTTTGTTAAAATATCGAATGTCTCGTCAGGCGATACAAACACACTTCCAAACTTGTTTATATCTTGATAATCAAAGTTCACTTTGGTGTCGGCCCTATCCAAACTGCCAGCAGACAACACACTTGAGGCTTCTCCACCACATAACTCTAAGATCATCTGAGTCGCAAGACTTAGTCCATCAAGGGTAAATTTAGGGTCTACTGAACGTGCAAATCTGTAACTTGAATCTGTGGAGATGCCGAGCTGCCTTGAAGATTTGGTAATAGAGATAGGGTCAAACCAAGCAGACTCTAAAAAGATATCAGTAGTTTTAAGCGTGCATTCGCTACACTTGCCACCTATAATTCCAGCAATTGCATGAATATTTTTATTATCAGAAATAACGCTTATGTCTTTATTTAATAAGTATTCTTTATCGTTTAAACCAGTAAATTTTTCTCCGCTATTTGCTTTGCGTACTACGAGCTCTCCTTCTATCTTTTTTGCATCATATGCGTGCATTGGACGGCCAAAAGATATCATAATATAATTAATAACATCAACTACTGCAGAAATACAGCGCATTCCTATCGATTGCAGCCTATCTTTTAGCCATTTTGGGCTTTCCCTGTTTTTTATATTGGCAATGTATGTTCCACTAATAAAACTTTCTCCGTCAGTGACTTTGACATTTATAGAAGAATTCCTTTTCATCAAGGTAGCCAGAAACTGGGATTTATCTTGGATTCCAGCGTCACGCGCTGGAATGACGCCAAAGCAGGTTAAAGTCTTCAATGTTCCAATTCCAGTTGCTGCCAAATCACGAGCTATTCCATAAACACCTAGACAGTCTCCACGGTTTGGAGTAACATTTATATCAATTACAGGGTCGCAATTGAAAAATTTATCTCCTGCTTTATAATTGTCAGAAAGCTCGATTATTCCTTCACTTTCTTCTTGCACCAGCACGAGTTCAGAAGCAGAGCAGAGCATCCCTTCACTTAGCACTCCTCGTATTTTTGCTGGCTTAATTGTAAAATCACTTTCTGGCAACGTGCTACCAAGAGATGCAAGTACAGTTTTCATGCCTACTCTGATGTTATTTGCTCCGCAGATTATCTGTAGGACTTTACTTCCATCGTCTACTTTACATAGTTTTAACTTATCAGCGTTTGGGTGTGGTGCGATTTCTAATACTTTCGCAACAACAAATCCAGCCAACTTGGCATTGTCGATCACATCTTCTACTTCCAACCCTATATAGGTTAATTTATCGGTAATTTCTTCTAGACTAGCAGTGGTTTCTAAGTGCTCTAGCAACCAAGATAATGTGAATTTCATCGATATAAAGAGAAACAAAAAAAGCTATTGTAATATAAAATGTAGTGCTTTTAAAGTTTGTTGTAGTGGAATACTTCTACATCACGAGCAATGATGTAGAAGCTGTTGTAATTTTATATATCCTTGCGCAGCGAATTTATCTTCCTCATATCACCTTTAAATCCATCTACATGTAGAGTTTAGTATTCATATTTTGGTCATCTATATGGAAGTTATAAATGTAAGTATCAATAGTGAAGTTTCCTATCATCTGATGGCTTTCATCTAGTATTTCGTTTTCTATGTGGTAGTGGCCAGTGCCTTCGTTAAAGGAACGATCTGTTAATTTGATGTACCCGTTGCCAAATTCATGTTCTAAATTTAAAGGCTGATTAGTAAAATCTATTGCATTCATGATATACCTCACTAAAAAATTAAATTATAATTAAAATAACATGTAAAGTCAAGTTATTTAACAACTCTAACTATGGATTAGGAAATTAGTTTAGGTGATTTTATATGTAACCCTTTTAATTCCTGTTCTTTATCCTCTATAATTAGACTTTTTGAATGAAGAAATGAAAATTCGTGTAGGGATTAACGGCCTTGGCAGAATAGGCAGAAGCGTATTGCGTGCTATTTTCGAAATAGAAAAATATAATAAGCAGATAGAAGTTGTGGCAGTGAACGGGTCACTCAGTGCTGAGCAGCATGCACATTTGGTTAAGTATGATTCTGTTCATGGCAAATTCAATGGTGATGTTGATTTTGACGAGTCTGAAAATTGGATTTCTATAAATGGCAGAAAATTTTCTCTATATAGAGAACGGAGCCCTGAAAATATCCCTTGGAATGTCAATGTAGTGCTTGAATGCACAGGTGCATTTAACAGATATGCGGAAGCAACAGGGCATAATGCGACAAAAATAATTGTCTCTGCTCCAGTTTCAGATGCCGATGTAACTATAGTTTATGGTGTGAATAACGATATGCTCAAAAAAGAGCACAAAGTGATATCGGCTGGTTCTTGTACTACAAATTGCCTGGCTACGGTTGTGCAGGTTCTACACTCCAATTTAGGTGTAAAAAGCGGCTTTATGACTACTATACATGCCTATACGAATGATCAAAATATTCTCGACGGTAATCACAGGGACTTACGAAGGGCAAGGGCTTGTGGTTTATCTATGATACCAACAATAACTGGAGCAGCAAAAACAATTGGCTCTGTCATTCCTAAGTTAAAAGGAAAGCTAGATGGCACTGCCATCAGAGTTCCGGTTAGCAATGTTTCTCTGGTTGATTTTAAATTTACAACCGATAAGAAAGCAACAGCCGGAGAAATAAATGAAATATTTGAGAATTCAACAAATGATGTGATTTCCGTATGCAAGGAACCTTTAGTTTCAACAGACTTTGTGCATAACCCTCATAGTGCGATTGTAGATCTAGCCGGTACATACGTCACAGGTGATGTTTGTAGAGTTGCGGCGTGGTATGATAATGAATGGGCCTTTTCGCTGAGAATGTTAGACATAGCATTATTGTGCTATAATAGAGTATGAATAAGAACTCAAACAAATATGCTTCATTTTATGAGCACTTTGCAGAACTCAGGAGAAGGGTTATTTTTTGCTTTCTATTTTTTTGCATTTCTTTTGGTTTTTGCTACTATTTTAAAGAAAGCATATACCGTTTTCTACTTGCACCTTTAATAGAAGTTACAAAAGATAGCGATGATTTTTCTCTAATCTATACAGACTTAACAGAGGCGTTTTTTGTGTATCTCCGAGTTGCGCTAATGAGCGCGCTTTTGTTTTCTTTTCCCGTGTTTGCATGGCAATTCTATATGTTTTTAGCACCTGGCTTATATAAAAGCGAAAGAGCAGTGCTGTTGCCATACTTGATTGCAACGCCAGTTTTGTTTATAACAGGGGCTGCGGTAGTTTATTACTACATATTCCCTTTAGCCTGGAAGTTTTTTATTGCTTTTGAACATAGCGGCAAATCTTTCGGTATACCAATAGAGTTTATGCCATCAGTCAGTGAATATTTAGACCTAGTTCTCCAATTCATGTTTGCGTTTGGTACTGCATTTCAAATTCCAGTCATACTCACGTTAATGGTCAGGGTTGGGCTGCTTACTGCGCAAAGCTTGTCGAACAAGCGCAGAATCGCGATAGTGGTGATTTTTATTATTGCTGCAATCTTAACTCCACCTGATGTATTGAGCCAAGTAGGACTTGCTGTACCAATGTTGATTCTATACGAATTGTCCATTTTAGTTTGCAGATATATTGAAAAGAAGAAAACAAAGAGTAATGCTTGACGTTTGCATAACCATATAGCTTTTAACAGTGTGTTGGATTCGACAAAAACAAAAAAACTACTTGACAACCCTCGCCATTCCTTTTACCATGTAACTGGAGGTATTCAGTTGTCTTCATCTGTGCAGATTAAACGACAAGAGTATTATGGTTGGCGTCTTATGTTTAATTTTTTGCACTATGTGCACCTTATGTCTTTACAAACTTTCAAGGTTTTTACATAATATAAGATAAAACGCCCTTGTTAAAGCGTTTAAGATAATAAAAAACGCCAATTTAAAAGATAGATAGTGAATAACTAGCTAACGGGGTTTCTTTTGCCTTTTTTCTCATTTGGTAAATTTCTTAAATATTTATTATTAAAGTAGTGTCCTGGATTCCAGTGTCAGCTACTTGGATGACACTTTTTGTTTTAGGCAAAATCTGTTGCAATATTTAGCACTGCCCTCGCAAACAACAGATGTATGCTTGACATTGGCATACAGTAAGCTTAACTCATTAGACATAAAAGGTTAGTATATTTGTAAAGTGGAGATAAACTATTAATAGTAGCAGACTTTACAAAGTACGGTAAAATTACAGTAGTAAGTTTATATGCGAGAGTTTCGTCGAAAAGGCAAGCACAAGAGGATACAATAGGTAGCTAACTTGCTGACTTGGAAGGTAGAATTGATAAGGATGGATACGAGCTGCTAAATGAATATAAATTTATCGATAATGGTCATAGCGGATCAAATTTAAAGCGTCCTGGTTTAAATAGTTTACGTGGTAAAGTAGCAGAAGGTAAAATTAGTAAAATTTACGTTCATTCGCCTGACCGTTTGTCACGTAAATATACAGATCTGAAATTCTTATTTAAAGAGTTCCAAAAAGCAGGAACAGAGGTAATCATTTTAGATGATAGTCTAGAATCTGAACTACTAGAAGATGTGCGAGGAATGACAGCAGAACACTCGTACGAGAAGATGAAAGAACGAAATCGTCAATGGAAAATCCGTGCAGCGAGAGAAGGTCGTGTAAGTGTAATGAGTAATGCTCCTTATGGTTACCGTTATGTAAGGCATATAGTGAGGGAAGAAGAAAGGTTTGAAATTAATGAAAAGGAAGCGGAAATAGTGCGCAAAATGTTTGCATGGGTAGGCCAAGAAAGAGTGACTTTAAGAGAAGCTGTACAACGACTGAAAGAGATGTGTATTATTACACCAAAGGGCAAAAGAGATTGGTATCCAAGTGTAATTAGTAGGGTCTTGAAGAATCCTGCATACAAAGGGCAAGCGGCATTTGGTAAAACGAAGGTAGGTCCAATAAAAAAAGAGGTAGCGTGGGAAATGCGCGAAAAAAACTATTCCGTCTATCATAATGACCGAGAAAATTGGATTCATATAGCAATACCAAGCATAATTGAAGAGGAATTATTTGATGCAGTACAAGAACAACTGGCTGAGAATAGGAAAAGAGCAAGAGTACAGAAGGGTAAAGAAACGTCTTTGCTGCAATGGTTGATTGTATATTGGCATTGTAGATATACCTATCACAATATAAAAAGTGGCGATATTAAAAGAAGTTACTATCGTTGTAGTGGTTCGAACCTTTATTATTGTGGTGAAACCAGAATATATAGTAGTAAGCCAATTCGTGCAGAAATATTGGAAACTCCTATCTGGGAAGAAGTAAAAAACTTGTTAAAAGAGCCAGACAGAATTATAAAGGAGTACCAACATAGAATTTTAGAACATAGAAATAATAAACCATTAGGTGAAACGTTTGAGAAACAGGAAGGTAGATTAAATAGAAGTATTGAAATACTCATTGATGGCTATACCCCAAAACATAATCATGAGGATGAAGAAAGCGGATTAAATCAAAGTATTGAAAGGCTCACTTGCTGTTATAATAAAGGACGCATAGATGAGGAAGGGTTTAAGCTGGTAATGGAGGAGATAAAGCAAGATTTGGAGAAAGTTAAAAAGCAAAAGGAAAAGATGAAAGATCAGGAAGCAGTACAACGAGAGTTAGCTAGTATTGCAAACAGCTTAAAGAGGTTTTCCTCTAATATTAATCCAGAGCTTGACCAATTGCATTGGATAGACAGACGTAGTGTAATAAAGAAATTAGTCAAGAGAATTGAGGTTAGCCTTGATCACATAACCATAGTATTTCGAATAAAAGAGCTTGTCTAATCTTGCTCAAAATGGATGAATTCAAAATGTATGATATTGTTACTGGAGTTTAGGGAGCAAGTTTTGACATAAAAATTGCTTAGTTTGGTGCAAACTTTATCAGCATAATATCTGCATTGTATTACTTTTGTGTTGTGCCGATAAAATGCAGATAATGCAACTCTAGCGATCACAGACTTGAATTCTATAATATTTCGTGTCATATTACGTAGTGATACTGCACCTAAGAAATTTTAATAGCTACATACATGTTAATCAGAATAGGTACCAGAAGAAGCAGCCTTGCGATTGCTCAAGCTTTAGAGGCAAAACAAAAGTTGCTGGACTCTTTTCCTCGCTTATCTGCTGAGATCATTAAAATAAAAACTTCTGGTGACAAATATGCAAATGCAAACCTCGTTGAAATAGGAGGCAAAGGACTGTTCCTCAAAGAAATCGAAACTGAACTACTTGAGAATAATATAGATATGGCAGTTCATTCGCTGAAAGATGTCCCTGCATTTTTCTCGAAAGATTTAGCAATTCCTTGTGTTTTAGAGAGGTTAAGTCCATGCGACACGTTTATTTCTAATAAATATATTAGCCTTGAGTCTTTGCCGCAGCAAGCATTGATTGCAACTTCCTCAATAAGAAGAAAAGTTCAACTACTAAATTTCAGACCAAATCTCAATATAGTGCCACTTCGCGGAAACGTGACAACTAGATTGCAAAATCATAGTTTTGATGGAATAATTCTAGCTGAAGCAGGGCTCATAAGGTTAAAGAAACATCACTTAGTTACAGAGGTATTATCACCAAAAATCATGTTAAGTGCAGTAGGGCAGGGGGCAATTTGCATTCAATGTAGAAAAAATGATGTAAAAATTATCGATCTTTTAGAGAAAATTAATAATAATATGTCTTTTATAAGGGCAAAATCGGAACGTAGCTTCATGAAGACAGTAAATGGTTCATGCTTTACACCACTTGCGGCTTTGGCAGAATATGTGAGTGAGAATATGCTACATCTTCGTTGTATGTTAGCAGACGAAAAAAACATATACTTTACTGAGCGCACTTCATTTGCAGAAGATGCAGAAAAAATGGGTATGGATGCAGGATTAGAGTTGAAATCAAAATGCTTATAAGCTTGCCTAAAGTACGTGGAATCTATCGCTGTAATGTTTCGATGTTTAAAATGACGTGGTTGAATGTCGGTGGACAAGCTGATGTGTTGTTTAAACCACGTGATATTGAAGATTTAACATGCTTGATTAAAGATACTGAATTGCCAATTAACGTTATCGGTGCAACATCTAACATAATAGTGCGAGATAGTGGCATTCGAGGCATAACAGTGAAATTGGGTAAGGAGTTTGCGTATATTAAATGTAAAGGTAACAATTCTATTGTTGCAGGTGGCGCTGCGCTACTTAGCAATCTTGCTTACTTTGCAGTGGAACAACAAATTAGTGGACTTGAGTTTTTGGTTGGAATTCCAGGCACAGTTGGCGGTGGACTAGAAATGAATGCAGGTGCGTATGGTAATGATATCGCAAGTGTTGTGCAATCCATAAAGGCAGTGAATCTAGAGGATGGAAATCTATATGAATTCTCCAGCGAAGAGATGGGTTATTTTTATCGTGGGCATAATTTGAGAGGACGGTGGATTTTTGTTGAAGCTGAATTTAAAGGGGTAAGTTCAGAGCACGAGATTATATTGCGTAGGCTAAAGGAAATTATCGATAAAAAAACAAAAGCCAACCAATAAGAGGAAAAACTGCTGGTTGCATATTCAAAAATCCAAAAGACTATCAGGCATGGGAATTGATTGATAAATCCGGCTGTCGATGGTTAGATAACAGTGGAGCTAAAATTTCTAAGAAACATTATAATTTTCTGCTCAATTACAATAATGCAACTGCATCTGACTTGGAAAACCTTGGCAACAAGGTAAGAGATGCAGTGAGGGATAAGTTTACGTTGAACTTGAGTGGGAAATAAGGGTCTTAGGTAGCTATTAGGCGGTTTTTACAGCTGCTATATTTCCCAGTTGTTCAATACTATCTATCTTAATTTTCAAAGTGTCCTTTATAAATTTATTAGCTTGGTCTTTGCTCATAAAAACTGTACGTTTATTGGGCATTGATTTCTTTATAGTGTCTCTATCTTCTTCGTTATCTGTATATTTTAGAAGCATATCAATAAAAAGAAAAACAGGAATTAGATAAGTGAGAAAGACGCATATAAATATTTAAAAAATATAAATCTTGCCTGTGTTAACTGGATATGAAATCACCATTCATTACAAAGTTAGTAAAGATTCTGGTTTACTTAAAGTCCGTTAATTGTTATTTTTTAAAAGACAGTATTTACTATAGCACCATATGCTTAGGGTTTTTTCTAAAGTTTTATTTATATTAATGTTTTTGGGTTTTAGTCTTTTTATTTCACATGATACTCCAGCTAAATCTAAGGTGAAACTTAGTAAGAAATATGTACCACAAGGTAATCCTGGCGGTACAAACTTTCATGAAGATGAGGATTTTGCTGAGTCATACAGACTATATGAAAAGCGCAGGGAACTCCTAAAGAAAAAAAAGTTGCAAGGCCGAGCTAATGCTAACATAGACAAAGAAAACCTAGCCAAGAAATTAAAAGAAAAAAAAATTGCTCTCCTCAGTAATAAACCAAGTGACATGGAAGCTTGTATAGTCGAAGATGGAGAGGATGCTATGGTAAATCAGCATGGCATCAATATCACACGCCTGAAAGGAGCTGTATTCATAGATCAAGCTCAATATGAAGGTGAGCAACTTGAAAGCAAACGGCATGAAGGAAAAAAGGCTACTACAACACGAGAGAAAAAAATCTCTCCTATAAATGTTACTATAAAAGACACTCCATCAAAAAAAACATGCTCGCGTGATTCCATTGCCGATCTAAATAATGTGACGCAGCACAGCTTAAACGGTTCGGATTCATTTGGAAGTGTAGCTGATACAGCAAAATAGGTTAGTCGTTAATGACATGTTGAATGAGGATTTGGTAGATTATAACTTGAGTGATGAACCCATCTCTCGACATAAGACTCATACTGTAAAAGTTGGACAAGTGAAGATAGGTGGAAATAATCCTATAGTTGTTCAATCCATGACACTTGGTGTACACATAGATCCTAGCGACATAAAAAGCAGTGCTAAGCAATATACAAAAGAAGTAATAGAACTAGCGCATGCGGGTTCGGAGTTGGTGAGAATTGCTTTGAATTCAGAGGAAGTAGCAAAAGCAATACCTTATATAGTAGAAGAGTTAAATAAAGGAGGTTTCGATAGTAAGATACTGGTAGGTTGTGGGCAATATGAGGTGGACAGACTAGTTCATGATTATCCAGACAACATCAAAATGCTGGGTAAAATTAGGATAAATCCAGGCAATATAGGCTTTGGCGAAAAACGTGATGAAAAATTTGAAAGGGTTATAGAGTATGCAATAAAGCATGACATTCCGATTAGAATTGGAGTAAATTGGGGCAGCCTTGATAAGTACCTTTTACAAAAACTAATGGATGAGAACTCCTTCTCTAGTAATCCAAAACCTTCTAATGTTATATTGCGCAAGGCACTTGTAGTGTCAGCTCTGAGCAATGCACAGAAGGCTGAAGAAATTGGCCTCAGCACGGATAAAATAATCATTTCGTGTAAGGTTAGTAGAGTGCAAGATTTAATCTCAGTTTACACAGCGCTTGCAAAATCTTCCGATTATGCTTTGCACTTGGGCTTAACTGAAGCTGGTATGGGCAACAAAGGCGTGATAAATACTACGGCAGGGCTTGCTTACTTATTACAAAATGGTATTGGAGACACGATACGTGCTTCTTTAACTCAACGCCTTGGCGAATCGAGAATTAGTGAGGTAATAGCATGTCAAGAAATATTGCAGTCTATAGGTTTACGCTACTTTAATCCTCAAGTCATCTCATGTCCCGGATGTGGACGCACAAATAGCGATCGTTTTCGGGTATTAACTGAAGAAGTAAATGATTACATAAAAATTCGCATGCCGACCTGGAAGAAACAAAATCCAGGTGTGGAGCATATGAGTATTGCTGTTATGGGATGCATCGTAAATGGCCATGGAGAGAGTAAACACGCAAATTTGGGAATAAGCTTACCAGGATATGGAGAAAAGTCCGTTTCAGCAGTTTATAAAGACGGCAAATACTTTAAAACTTTACAAGGCAGTAACATCTTTGGAGAATTTAAGACAATTATTGATAATTATGTGAAGAAGCATTTTACATAATCATCCAAGGGCGTTATGCCAGCGCCTCCTTCTCTTATCATTCTAGCATCCCTCCTTCCGTCATTTCAGTACTCTTTTTTTGTCATCCAAGTAGCTGACATGAGATCCAGGAATTTTATTAAGTTAGTGAGTATAAAAGTAGCTGTTTTATGATAAAATACGACGTTTTGATGATTATGGAAATGCTGGATCTCAGTATCAGCTACTTGGATGGCAGAAAAAGAAGGCACTGGGGTTTTGGTATGCTCAAATCATAATGTTCATATAGTTGTGCATCATGCGTTTGGTTTTTTACATGGTCGTACGGAAAGTCTAATAATGTTAACAAACGTTGCCTACCTGTTAGTCAATTCCTTCCTTCCAAGCATTCACTTGCCTTAATGTTTCAACGGAAGGCAAGTCTTGTGTGCTAAGTGGTAGACGGACAGTTTTGTGCTCTATGAGCCCAATATCGTGCAGGAGTGCTTTGGTAGGTATTGGGTTACTGAGAATAAATAGTGCTTTGCAGGCTTGTTGCCAAACATTTGTCGAACTTTTTGCGTCATTTTCTACCGTTTGAGCAGTTGTTTTTTTTCTTAGATTCCAGCGTCATGTGCTGGAATGACAGTAGGCATTGCTTAACATATTTATGCGCCACACGTGGCCAAATATTGGAAGCAACAGAGACCAGACCAGTTGCACCACAAGCAGCCATTTCAAGTATCATATTATCATCTCCACAAAAAACTTCGATGTTTGGTGCAACCTTCTTATATTCAATTAAAGTATCAATAGTGCCACTTGAATCTTTAATAGCCCAAAATTTTTCGTGGCTGGATAAGTTAAGCACAGTTTCAGCATGAAGATTTACTCCTGCTCTCGATGGAATGTTATAAAGCATAGCTGGCACACGTGCTTTCTCAAGTAGCTTTTCAAACCACAAAGTGTGTACCTTGATTCAAGGCTTTGTATAAATTAGAGTTGTCATGAGATAGCCATGAATAGGCATATCCTTGCAAAAGTCAAGCCACTTGAGAGTCTGATGTAAACTCACTCCCGGTACGCCAACCATAATTTTCATGTTTAATTCCAGCTTACACACGGATTCAACTAATGCACGTTTTTCAGAATCAGTGAGTGATAGGCCCTCAACTGTGCTACTTAGCAACACTACGCCATTTCCAGCTTCAGCCTGCATTGTAAGTAAACGCTGCAAACTGGGGTAATCTACGCTATCTCCGCTACAATTAAAAGGCGTGACACAAGCAGTCCACAGAAATGTATATAATGATTTCAATTGAAGTTATTAAAATGGTATTTCGTCATCGATTAGCTCTTCTTTTATCTCACTATCAAAATTTTCATACTGATTTTTTTGCTCTGTTTCGTTTTGCTTGTACTCACTTGGTTTATAGTCAGGGCTTGGTGCACTATTTCGTGAATCCAAGAGTGCAAGAATGCCACTAAAATTCTGCAGCAACACTTCTGTGATATATCTTTCACTACCATTTTGGTCAGTATATTTCCTAGTTCTCAAAGAACCTTCAATGTAAACTTTACTGCCTTTACGTGCAAAATCCTTGACGACTTTTACTAATCCTTCATTAAACACTACAATACTATGCCACTCTGTCTTTTCAGAGCGTATACCAGAAGACTTATCAGTCCAACTTTCAGATGTGGCTATTGAAAAACTTGCCATTTCTTTTCCGTTTTGCATAGTTCTAATTTCAGGATCCCTTCCTAAATTACCAATTAATATGACTTTGTTTATAGTACCATTGGACATAATTGTGCTTTGAATAAACTTTTTATATTATCTTATGCGAAAACACTATTGTCAAATCTAATGCGCTTGGAGGGATTTGAACCCACGGCCTTTGTCTCCGGAGGGCAACGCTCTATCCAACTGAGCTACAAGCGCACATATATTAAATTATCTAATAGATAAGCTATCTAAGTCAAATTTTTGGCCTGGATAAAACGTGAACATAACATTCCCATCATCTAAATATACATTCTGAGAATTATTCGCTCGCTTTTTAGCACTTTTTGGTCTACAGCCCATACAAAAGTTACATAGTTTTCAGTCACCAAATGAACTTTTAAATCCTTAGCATTCGAAAAAAGCCTTCCATTCACCTATATTCTCCATGTATCGGAAGAAAAGTATAAAATCGAATCTAAACTCACCACCTTACAATTAAAATTGTCTAATATCCTTTCTTCTGCAGCTCCTGAAGACCGCTGGTGAAATTTTTCCATCTCACTGACTATCTTATTAATCGATTCCTCATCAAAAAAAATGCTTTTCATATCATTGTATTGTGATAAGACGTCAGAGTCACTCTCCACTGCTTCCTTTATTATATCATCCTGATCAGTATAATTTGTTTTTCGACCGTTTATAAAGAGACACTCTTTTGCACGCAAATTTGCTATGTTAATAAAATCATCGACTTCTTGATTGCCAACTTTGAAAATGCTCTCGAAATATTTTTTTTCCATCATTACCCCATGCTTAGAGTGATGACAAACCATTTCATCATTACCTTGTTTTTCTATATATACACATAAACCCTTGCTATTTAATCCAAATATTCTGTGCTCGATAAAGTCTTCATTACCAATATATTGTCGACAAGTATATTCTTTACAAATTTCTATGCTTTCTATAATACCTTTACAGCTGCAATATACATTCACACTGAAAAACAGTAGAGTAAAAATAAAAAACAGCTTTATCTTCATTATCTCATCTATTTAGTATAGTGTACCAGTCAAAGACCATATTAGCTCTCACTATCTCTATCATATTACCATTCAAAATCTGATTCATAGTTGCAGCATCAATATTTCTCTCTTTATTCAGAACAAGAGATTTGATCGTGACATAACCAGGCAGACTTGGAATAGACTGTAAAAATAAAAAAATATGCTTATCGCTAATTGAACTGAAGTTTAGGGTAACTTCACTTTTTATCACTTTTGTATGCTCACTTTCACCGTGTAATTCAACTTCCTCAGGTATGGAAATTGATATTTCAGGTTCTAGTATGTAATATTTTTTATATAGCTTGCCAAGCTCAAAATTCAAATTTGCAATGTATCTGCTACTGTGTAAATTTGAAGAAGAAATTCTTTTCCACAAATCTAGATTTTTATTTAAAACAACTTCCTTTTTTTGGACCTCAGTGATTTGTAAATTTATAGAACGTATCTCATCAATGGCATTTTGGTTTTTACTATGGACTTTTTTGCTATAAATAACAACGTAAGTTAACGTTCCTATTAACCCAACAGATAATAACAAATAAAACAGAAGTTGAATTGCAACTCTTTTTTTTAACTGGAAGATAGTCATTAGTTTACATAGCCTCTCCTATTTTAACATCAATAGATATATTTTGCTTTTTAGTAGCAGGCAAAATAGCAATATTAATGTCATAGGTGCGAAAATTGTTGTTTAATTTTTTTTGTAGTTCCTTGTATTGATAATAAACATCTTTACCAGATTGAAAGTCAAACTTTAGAGCTGTAGTAATATAATTTTCCACCTCATTATAATTCCACTCAAATGATTGAAGTTCTACACCCTGTACTTTTAATTTTTCTACATACCTCACTTGTACAAGAGGAGAATACTCCATCTTAGATAAAATGTTATTGATGTTAATAAAATCGTAGACTTCACTTATTTTTTTCATATTATAGTTTTGGCTAAGTTTCATTAATTGATTATCTAAGGCTCCCTTCTTTGCTGATAAATTACCAGCAACGTTAAGATTCGAGTGCAAATTTAACAAATAAAGGATGTTGATTACAATTAAAATTGAAGCAAAGTATAGAAAAATTCGAGGAGAGTTCAAATAAAGGTAGTTTAATAGATAAAATTCTTTAGTTTCCTTTGTATTGAAAACAGCTGCCGGTTTATTCTTAAAACTGTGGAATAGAATTATGGTGTCGCAGAAACTGTCTTTCTCACTTACAGCTAATTCTAACCCTAGCAATTTACCCAGCTCATATGGAGTTAATATGCTCACGCTATTCTCCGAAAAACTTATAACTGATAAACTAGTCTTAATATCTTCTGGTACTACCATGCAAAGGTCGATAAGGTCGTTTTTCTTGAGGCCAAACTTAGTTAAAGACCGAATAGTATTTCGCACTTCTTGATATATTCCACCCGCAATAATCCCTGGTAGATTATCTTTAGTAAACGGCACTAAACGTGTAAATACCATTTTATTCTCTTTAAAAACCACTTGTCTATAGCCTCCAGTTTTGGTTGCAGCAACTATGATCTTCCAATTATCAGGGTCTTTATAGAAGACCTTTTTTGCCATATTATTTATTTCTATAGGAAACATTAATATTCCCTTAAAGTTAGAGCCTATCTCTATAAACACATTTAACCAATATTCCACTAAATGTTTTGCTTTTGATGAAACAAGAAGATAATACCAGTTTTGGTTAAATTTATTTGGTTGAGAAACCAAATAAACTGAGCTTATATCGTTATTGCGAGCAAAATGCTCCACCTTTGCTTTTGCTGATAGGTAAGGACTAATCCTATTTACTTTTGGAATGGACTGTAGCAAATAATTCTGATCTGCATGATTGAGCACTAGATATAAAGGTGCTTTTTCATTCGATGAAAGGCATAAACTTAGATCAGATACTGCCTTATCATTTTTGTCCTTAATGAAATATCTTTTATTTAAAGTGTTATTTTTGAAATATAATAATATTATACCTCCTTCTCCAACAGAAAGCATGAACCTACTTTTGGATTTTAAACTAAACATATTAACAGAGTGTATACTTATCCATAATTAAAAAAGCAATTTATTGAAATTTATTAAACGTTATAGGGAATATTGTTATAAATTTCTACGACAACATTATTTATATTATAATTTTTTGATAAATTTAGTACTAATATTAACCTATTTATATAACAAAATTAAGAAATTTTATTTTACAATTTTAATTGACATAAATCATTAACCTGGTTATGATTTATATAGTATTAATACGTGAGGTAAAAAAGTGGTATCTGTGCAGCTAAGCAGTGTGAGAAATGATGGCTATGTATATAAGCTACTATTGAACATAATACACACAATTAAAGCTATTACAACTTGAACACTTGTAGTCCCACTGCTTTAGCTGTTTACTACAGTTTTTACATTTCCAACATGGGTCAAGTAAAGCTTCTGGGCCCATCTTGTTTAGTAAGTGAACTGCCTCTTCATATTCTTGCAATTTAATTTTAAGCCGCACCATAATAAGGTAGATTGATATGTAATTAGCTTTTTTCATAGCAATGTCTAGATGTTGATTTGCAAGATCATACTTACCTAAGCTAATCGAAGATAAAGCAAGTAAACAATAACTAAAATAATAATCAGGACGCAAACCATATAGTTTCTCAGCACCTTTACTATTTAAACTGATGTAAATTCTTGCTGACTCAGGAGTAGGATTTACTGTATACTCTGCCTCTAGTACTGCAGAAGCTTTTCTGATTTTTCCAAGTTTAATATATAATTTCGCCTTTAAATAATTGATAGGCTGAAAAGTTGCGCAATGATTTTGTGCTCTAAATAAAGACTTTATAGCTTCCTTATAATTCCCTTTACTTTCATATTGCTTTGCTAAAGCGCAATAAAAAACTGCTAACATTTTTTTGCAATCAAAAGGAAGAAAAATATTGAACTTCGCAGCTTCCTTTAACTTCAAAATTGCGCAAGCCCAATCTTCTTGCAATATGCAATGCTCTATTTGAAAGGGAATAGACAGAATTTTATCATTAATTGAACTAGTGCAATACTCTATGAATTTTTGAAAGATTGCCCCCTCTTGCTTAAGGTGGACAATCAGTTTATTGGCCAGAAGCAGAGCTAAGTTGCGATTTTTACTTGCAATGCTTGTTAAACCGTTGCTGAAGAAGCTGTAATTTCCTACCTTACCTGAATTAAAGAGCTTTATTAAAGATAACTTATCGCTCTCCTCATTTAGATTTTTAACTAGCTTGTGAGCGTTCTCTGTATTGCCCAAATCCATGCTAAAAAGAGCTTCAAAAAGAAGCAATTCTTCTCTATCCTTTCTTCTATTTCTTATGTTGGCAAATGTTGATGAAATGGAAGAACAAAAGCGTGCAAGTATAATTAATAAAAACAATAAAAATACACAAGCAAAAATAATGAAATATAGATCAACACTTATAGTGTAACTGCCTAACTCTAATCTCATTACTTCACCGCTCACTTTGACCCATATGCCAAATAAAAAAGAGAGAGCGAAAACTATGAAGTAAATCATGAGATATATTGTAATAAGTGATGATATATTATTGAAATATTATTAGAAGCTACAATAAAACCATTTAATTTACTGAGCCATGGTTTAAATTCTGGATGTGTTAAATCTCCTATTGTAGTAGCTATGCTCTGCCAATCATTATCGTTTATTGACTCCTCAATTTCTGCCAACTTTACTCTCAATGGATCGTTTTTATCTTTTACCTTTATCCAGTTGGAAATGACTCTTTTAAAGAATGTACTCTTATTATAGTCAATAACAGCAATAGTCTTTTCAAAAGATAATTTTAACTCATGTAAAGTATCTACTTCTTTTAAACTTTCCACTTCACTCACTGCATTCTCTATCTCTGGATCGTCAAGCTCTGATATTAAAGGCTTTATTGAATTTATATGATTATCAAATCTTGCTTCTTGTAATAACGAATTCTTCATTTTAACCACAAGTAACAGCAATTTTGCGAGGTTTTTATGCCTTGGGCTACCATCATCTTGCTCACATTGAGTGTGCAGGTTTCTCTTTAGTTCAAACATCTTTTTTTCTATTCTAGATTGATTAACCTCAAGCAACATCTTGAGCTCATCTATGTTTCCCGTCAAAACCTTTATATTGTCTTCGCTTTCTTGCTGATTTATTTTTAAAAACACCATGTTATTTATTGTAATATAGCTGACAAATAATAAGACAATTAAGAACCAGCCTATGCATTTTTGCTGAGTATCATTCATACCGTAGTATCTCCGCAGGATCTTGCGCAGCTGCTTGTAATGCAGGAGCAATTGTTGCTAAAAATGACAGAAATAATGCAAGTGCAGAAATATTCACTACCTCTTGGGGAACTAATATCACTGGCAAGCTTGAAAAAAAGTATATCATAGGATCAAACAATTTAACGTTGGTGATGCTTTCTAAAAACACTCTAATATTTTCAATATTGAGAGAAAAAACAACACCTATAATACAGCCAAGACAAGTTCCTATAAAACCAATCAGTAGCCCACAAGTGCAAAATATGCGCATAATGCTTCCAGTTGTTGCACCAAATGTACGCATGATTGCAATTGCAGATTTCTTTTCTTGCACTATCATCATTAAATTTGAAACAATATTGAATGCTGCCACAATTATAATCAAAGTGAGAATTAAAAACATCACATTTCTTTCAGTCTTTAAAGCATTAAAATAGTGGCTTTGTTGTAATTGCCAACTTTCAGCTTCCATTCCTGTTTCTTTTTCTATAGCATTTGCTAGCTCATTAGCCTTAGTAATGTCATCTACAAATACCTCTATGTTTCTTATACTGTCTTTATAATTAAAAAAAGCCTGTGCTGATTTTATGGGCATATACATTAAAGTATTATCATACTCAAACATACCAATATCAAATATTGCGATAACCTCATATTCTTTCATTCTCGGCATTTCACCAAACAATGTATCAAATCCTTCAGGTGATATAAGCACAATTTTATTGCCACAGTCAATGTTCAAAGCTTCTGCTAATCTCGCCCCTATTATCACCCCTTCATCAAATTTTTTTACATTACCCACAATTACATTATTTGTAACAGTAGTATTATTAAATAAATCTTTAACTGATACGCCTCGCACCACGCTACCTGTAATTTTACCATTTGCTGCAATGATAACTTGGTCACTGGTCATAGGAGTTGATTTCAATACACCTGGAATCTTCTCAATAGATTTTGATACTGCATGATAATCTGAATTTATGTTTCTATCGAAATAAACATTAACATGGCCATCAATGCCAAGTATTGAGTCAAGCAACTTTCCCCTAAATCCGTTCATTACAGACGTCACCACTATTAGCGTTGCAACTCCAAGAGCAATGCCAATAATAGAAAACAAAGTCATGATAGAGCAAAACCTGGCATTTTTTGCCCGCAAATAGCAAACAGCCATGATAACTTCAAAGGCAATGGACATTACGAAATATTTTGAAGTTAAACATTATACTCCTGAGATTTCATATAATTGTAGACTTTTCTTCACTTAAAAACTAGTAATTTTTATTTCTTGAAATTTAAAATGCTCATAGAGTATCTCTAGATCCTGCTTACGGTAGCTATAAGAAATTCACTGAAAAAAGGCAAAAGAAGCCTTAGCCATTGTTTATTTTCAGTATTGGCGTTTTTTTAAGTCTTAAACGCTGCAATTGAGCGACTTTTAAACTGCAACAGACCCTTAGCTTAAGTGCTAAGAAACTTACTAAACAGAAAAAAAGACAAAAGAATCCCGTGGTAGAAGTTGCTCACTCTCTAATCCTGCAAATTGGCGTACTATACTGTCTTGAACGACTTATAAGCGCGTTTCAGCTTATATAGGGAAAAACCTAGAAGTCTAGGTGAAATTAATAAAGACATAAGGTGCACATAGTGCAAAAAATTAAACATAAGACGCCAACCTTAATACTCTTGTCGTTTAATCTACACAGATAAAGATAACTGAATACCTCCAGTACTATAATAAGGGTAACGGCGAAAGTTGTTAAGTAGTTTTTTCGCATATGCTAAAACTGGTTTGATGTGTGAGTTGACAAGAAAAGTCGTATTTAGGCAAATAATATTCTACTTTAGATGTATGGTCCAGTAATTCCTCCTTTGATGGTATTTTTTCCTCACACTTTATTATACCCTGGAACTGTACATCTGAGACTTCAGTGAGGCCCAGAATTGATGATAAGAAATATAATCTGCTTAAAAATTTTTATTCAGTAATTTTTTTATAAAGGTATTATTTTTACCTGTAGTAAAGTAGATTAGAATGAAGTCTATCTTGTTGACTAGGCCTTTATCAGACTCACTGGATACGAGAAGTGCGCTGAGGAAATATGGGTATAAAGTATATATAGAGCCAGTATTCACAATAAAATATCTGCAGCCTGATATATCTGCACATGAATTTGATGTGGTAATATCCACAAGTAAAAACAGCGTGAAAGCATTTAGCCAAATATGCAAGGTAGATGACCTTCCAATCATTACAGTTGGTAGCTCAACGATGCAAACTGCAAAGGATTTAGGGTTCTCTGATATCATATCAGCAGACAGTAATGTTGAGGGTCTGATATCATTTATAAAAAATAACTATTCAATAGCAGTAAAGTTCCTATACATCAGGGGACAGGAAATATCATGCGATTTGAAAAAAAGGTTATCTGAAGAAGGTTTTAACGTAAGAGAAGTTATACTCTACAAGACAATTATTAAAAGGAATCTAACCCACAGGTACAAAAATTTGTTATCAGGTAGTAAAATCGATAGTGTTGCTTTTTTTTCTTCACAGACAGCAAGAATATTCTGTTCTTTAGTTTCAAAAAGTGGCCTATCTCATGCAATGAGCGACATAGTTGCATACGCTATGAGTAAGAATATTGCTGATAGTTTAAAATCAATCAAATGGAAAAAAGTCATAACATCGAGGCTACCTACTAAAGAGAGTTTAATTGATATGATTAATAAGGATTGCTGATGATAAAAATTGCCACTTGGAATGTCAACTCTATACGCAAAAGAGTTGAGCAGCTCTGTAGTTTCATAATTGATAGTCAGATAGATATAATTCTGCTGCAAGAAATAAAGTGTACGGAAGAGCAATTTCCTTATGCGGAAATAGAGAAGCTCGGGTATGAATGCGCTGTCTATGGGCAAGTTGCAAGAAATGGTGTTTGTGTTTTATCTAAACATCCAATACTAGAAAAATTGAAAATTGACATTGTAGAAGGCTATCAAGAAGCGCGTTATATAGAGTGCAAAGTAAAGCACAATAATCAGAAGATAAGAGTAGGAAGCGTATACGTTCCAAATGGTCAAAGCCCAGATTCTGACACGTTTGCGTATAAACTCAAGTTTTTCGATAACCTATACGAAAGAATGGGCTATTTGTTGAAGAATGAGGAGCTAACTATTATAGCCGGCGACTACAATGTTGCACCGAATGAAATTGACGTTTTTGACCAAATTTTATTGAATGGTCAAGTGTGTTTTCATATAAAAGAACGCGAGAAATTAAGGGCAATCCTGAATCTTGGGTTTAAAGACGCATTTAGGACATCCAACCCAAACTTACAGCAGTTTACTTGGTGGCACTATCAAGACAATTCACTAAGAAATAATCAAGGAATGCGAATAGATCATGTGCTGCTATCACCGCAAGCTATTGATAGGTTGGAAACGTGTTATATAGATAGCAGGCTGCGCAAGCTGGAAGGCCCATCCGACCATACACCCGTTGTGTGTATTATGAATCCCCAAGTTGAAGAAAAAACGCGGCTGCACAATAGATTTATCGCATAACAAATTTTTGACATAGCATTGGTATTCAATAGAAACAAAAAACTACTTGACAACCTTCGCCGTTACCACTATAGTAGTACTAAGGGTATTTCTAACTTAAAACTTGTTTTTGATCTGCAGGCTCAATGACAAAATTCAGTAAAAAACCATGGTGTTTTTGGCGGATTGTATCAAATTATAGCGTCTGCATGTCTTTTTCATTTTTTCTACATTCAGCCAAATTGCACTTGAACTAAGCGTCAGTAAATTATTATAGCGGCAATTTAAAGTATTATAGAGTCAAAACTCGCCATTCGGGGTTTCTTTGCCTTTTTCTCCATTTGGTAAACTTCTTAAATATTTATTACTAAAGTAGTATCCTAGATCCCGGTATCAAGTACTGGGATGACAAGAAAAAGAGATGCTGAGATGACAAAAAGGCTACTTGGAGACACTACTATAAAGTGACATTAGATTCCAGCGTCAAGCATTCTGCGACGTTCACCTGTGTTTCTCCTAAAAACTCCCTACCATAATGCAAGAGATCTATTTAGTGATAAAATTAATGCTTTTTTAATTTTAATGGCTTATATTTTAGCTCTAAATAACGACAACGAATATTTTAAATGGGAGATGCTTTTTGATGTCAACAGAACTTTCTAAGGGCAATGATAAAAATAAACAATTTCTCATGCAAATTGCTGCTTGGCTAGTAGACAATACTGCTTTAACTTTTAATCAAATAGCGCAATGCTGTAAGTTAACTCTTGAAGAAGTGCAGAATATAGCTGATGAGGAAATAGATGTTGAAAGATTTAATCCTATTATTTCTGGAATAATAACTGAAAAAGAAATTGATAACTGTAAAAAAAAACCAAGTCGTATCCCAAGTTTGGTTGCAAAAAATGTAAAAAAAAGGAGTAAATCAAGCGGCAATGCTTCCGGCCTTGCTTCTCCGGCAAGGCGTAGAGATAAACCTGATGCGATTTATTATTTAATAAAAAAGCTTCCTATTTTGGACAATAATGTTATAGCTAAATTGATTAGTACAACAAATTGTACAGTGGAGCAGGTAAGGGATGGGTCTCACTATAATATGCAAAATATAAAACCTCAAGATCCTGTACTGCTAGGCTTATGCAGTCAAGAAAATTTGGAAACAGAAATAGAAAAAGCAAAAATAAAAGAAGAGAAACAAGAAAGGTTAAGAAATATAAAGGAAAATTATTAAAGTCTCTCAGATTGTTTATCTATTTTCATATCTTATTAATATTAAATTAACTTGACTTGTTAGTGTTTATTGGTATAATGGTAGGTAAAGTATGTAGCTTAATGGCAATTGAGTTTAATACTTCCTAAAGATTAGTTTAGCCTAATTATTATCTTGTAGTCACATTTTAGGTTAGTAAGAATCAATTAAAATTTTTGGAGGACTATGGTAACAATCAATGAGGATGTTTTAGCAAAAGCAAAGATTTCAGCTGAATTAGAATCAGCAAAAACAAGTGAGCAAATTTCCAACAACGATGTGGTAAAACAAACAACAAATAAAGGTGTAAAAGAAAACAAAAAAGCACTAGATCTGAGTGAACTGAGAAAAAAAACAGCAGAAGAATTATTGGATCTAGCTGAAGAAAGGAAAATTTCAACTAATGGTAAAGGTAATGGCAGAATGCTGAAACAGGAGATGATATTCAGCTTAATGAAGAAAATGAGCGAAGAAGGAGGCACTACTACAGGAAGCGGAATAGTAGAAATATTACCTGATGGTTTCGGTTTTTTACGCTCAGCAAGTGCTAATTATGCTCCGAGTACTGACGATGTGTATATTTCCAATGGACAGATAAAAAAGTTCAATTTGCGTACAGGGGACATGGTATGTGGGGAAATTAGGCCACCTAGTGATAAGGAAAGATATTTTACTTTAACTAAGGTTCAAAGTATAAACTCTACTAAAGTAAGTGAGCTAAGAAAATACGTCCACTTTGACAACTTGCTTCCTCTTTACCCAGAAGAAAGGTTGATTCTTGAAAACAACAGCTGTGTAGATAATAAAAAAGATATAAGTATGCGAGCTGCGGATATAGTTGCGCCTATTGGAAAAGGACAAAGAGCATTAATAGTTGCTCCACCCCGCACAGGAAAAACGATATTGCTCCAGCAAATGGCTCATTCTATAGCTACAAATCATCCAGAAATAGAATTAATAGTATTGCTTATAGATGAAAGACCTGAAGAAGTGACAGATATGATGCGTTCTGTAAAGGGTGAGGTAGTGAGTTCTACATTCGATGAGCCTGCTTACCGCCATGTACAGCTTGCTGAAATAGTGATAGAAAAAGCTAAAAGAATGGTTGAGCATAAAAAGGATGTTGTAATTTTGCTCGACTCTATAACCCGTCTTGCACGCGCTTATAATGCGGTCATTCCTTCGTCTGGAAAAGTTCTAACTGGTGGTGTAGATTCAAATGCGCTGCAGAGACCAAAACGCTTTTTCGGAGCAGCTCGCAACATTGAAAATGGTGGTTCTTTGACAATAATTGCTACTGCTCTTGTAGAAACTGGTTCAAAAATGGATGAAGTTATTTTTGAAGAGTTTAAAGGTACGGGTAATGCTGAGGTTATACTTGATAGAAAACTTGCTGATAAGCGAATATTTCCAGCTATTGACATTACAAAATCTGGAACTAGAAAAGAGGAGCTATTAATTGATAAGGCTATATTGAATAAGATATGGGTGTTGCGTAGGATACTTAATCCTATGGGATCTGTTGAAGCAATGGAGTTTTTACGCGATAAATTGCTTTTAACAAAGAGTAATGCTGACTTTTTCAACTCTATGAACAATTAAATATCAACGTCAAGGGGCAAGGTTTTTTGCCCCTCCAGTGAGATAAAATTTAGGAATTCAATCTTAGCTTTTTACTTAAAATCAAATTCACAACATCAGGGCTAGCTTTTCCTTTTGTAAGTTTCATGACTTCGCCAACAAAGAATCCGTATAATTTTGTTTTACCGCTTTTGTACTCTTGAACTTTATCTTGGTTGTCATTGATGATCTTGTCGATAACTTCAGATATTTGACCTTTATCGGTTATTTGCTTTAGATCCTGCTCTTCTATAATTAAAGACGCCGGTTTGCCAGTTTCAAACATAATATCAAAAACTTGCTTGCCAAGTTTAGCAGAGATTGTTCCATCAACGATAAAATCCAAGAGCTCGGACAAGGCGTTTGCTTTGATCGGAGAGCTCACAATATCAATACCTGCTTTATTCAAATGACCAAAAAGTTCTACAGTGAGCCAAGTAATGGCGAGCTTTGAATCATGCTTTTTTATCAATTCTTCAAAATAATCAGCAATTGCCTTATCGGAAGTAATGACGTCTGCATCGTATTCGTTGATACCTAACTCTTTAATATATCGCAGCTTCTTTTGGTCTGGCAACTCAGGCAAAGATGACTTGATAAGATCGATTTTGTCCTGGCTTATTTCAACAGGCAACAAATCAGGTTCAGGAAAATATCTGTAATCGCTTGCATCTTCTTTATTTCGCATCACTTTTGTTTTCCCCAAAGCGACATCAAACAATAAAGTATCTTGACTTATTTCTCCCCCACTTTCCAAAATTTCAATCTGCCTTTGTATTTCATAATCTATAGCCTGCGTAATATAACGTATTGAATTTAGGTTTTTTATTTCGCAACGAGTGCCAAATGTGCTGCTGCCTTTTGGACGCACAGAAACATTTGCATCACAACGAAGTGATCCCTTCTCCATATCACCATCACATGAGCCAATGTAACGTAAAATCTGCCTCAATTTTTTCATAAATTCTGCAGCTTCTGCAGATGACTGGAGGTCCGGCTTCGAAACAATTTCCATTAAAGCAACCCCTGCGCGGTTTAAATCCACATAAGTTTTGCTCTCTTCATGAACGCTCTTTCCTGCATCTTGCTCCAGATGAATTCTCGCAATTCTTATTTCTTTTTCATTATTGTTGATAAACACTCTACCGTTCCTAACTATCGGCTCAAAGAACTGAGTTATCTGATAACCTTGCGGTAAATCAGGATAAAAATAATTTTTTCGGTCGAAGTAAGAACACTTATTAATTTCCGCAGAAAGCGCGAGACCGGTGCGTATTGCCTGCTCTATGGAGTAGTAATTTAGTATTGGCAATGTGCCAGGCATTGCCGCATCAACTAGGGAAACTTGAGTATTATGTTCAGCACCAAACTCAGTTGATGAGCTAGAAAATAGCTTTGCCTTAGAATAAACCTGAGCGTGCACCTCAAGCCCAATTACCGCCTCCCAATTTTCTTTTGTCATGCATTCAATCCAAGTGATAATCTCAATATTCTGCAAAATTAGCACAAAAAGTCAAAACAAAACTCATGTTTTTATACCTTTATCTTAACTTTTTAACCTGTGATTTAAGAGCAGTGTGTACCAAGAATGCAAAAACTACTTGACAAATTCTTTCAACCCCAGTACTATAGTACTTGAGCTATTATTTATCTTCAGTCTGTTCAGATTAAACGACAAGAGTATTAAGGTTGGCGTCTCATGTTTAATTTTTCGCACTATGTGCACTGCATGTCTTTTTAAAACTTCTGGTTTTTTACCTATACAAGATGAAACGCGCTTATAAGTCGTTTAAGACATAAAAAACGCCAATGTTATAAGATAGATAGTGAATAACTAGCTACTCGGCGTTTCTTTTGCTTTTTTTTCACTTAGTAAATTTCTTAAATATTTATTACTAAAATAGTATCCTAGATTGCATGTGAGCAGTCTGTTGTTTACCCATTTAGAATAAAGTCTAGTGTCACTTCATACCAAATATGGTAATGTTTGGCAGGTAAGCCAGTTATTGAGCTACATTTATATGCTGCACGCATTGCACTATCTGCTATTGACCTGAAAAGTGGATTACTTTTGTAGGAACTACTGTCTGCTACATCAGCCATAATTATTTCACCTTGATTGGATAATAATAGATTGATTTTTATACTAAAATTCTCTTTGTAAGCTATGCTTTCAGGGATACTCCAACATTTTGTGAGCTTGTCTCTTATAGAATTGATAATTTCTGCTACAACTAACTCGTTCTTTTTGCTCTCAAAACTCTTTTCGCTTTTTATTTCATTCTCTGTTTCTCTAGGCTTTACTGCATCTTTCAGCTTTGTATCTACACCTTTTTTTCTTTTTAGAATTGGGCTGCTTTCGTCGATATTAACTTCTTCTTGCATTTCTATGATTTGCCTTGGTTGTGCCTGTTTGTTTCATAACATCGGTACTCAGTTGCTTAATTATCTTTTTTTTCCTTTGTGGTGTGGGGACAAATTCCGCTGTTGACGTATCGTTTGTTTGGGCCTCTATTGAAGGTAACAAAAAAAATGAAAGACAAAATAAAGACAAAAAAAGAACATAGTTAGAACAAAGAAAGCGCATGTGTTGAAACCTATTTTACTGGTTTAAAGCTAATATTGTACATAAAGTCAATATATTTTGAAGTTATTGTAGCAGATTTAAGCTTAGCCAGCGTTTGCTGGCGATGTGGCTTGAGAAAACGTTGGCCACGAAAACAGATTACGCGAAAAGCTTAATATGCTTCTTCTTTGCCCAATGGAGTAAGTGTGTTGCTACTAGTAAGCAGATACTTAATATTGATATATAAGAAAATTTGAAAGCTAAATCTCTAATGTATATCGATAAGCATTTACCTGCGGGGAATTTGTATAGTAACCCAATATACACAACAGTACTGTCAACTACTGATGCTATAATAAAAGCAATGAAATTTGTTATATGAAAGTCAAACTTAGACTTTAATTATCAAAAATAACGATACTTGAGAAAAGGGATACTAAAATTGCGGTATATGAAATTAGTATTATTGGACTGAGATTTTGCCATTTAAGAACACAACATGACACTGTGCGCGTTTATTAAGCTGTATATAGCTTCTCTCTTGCCGTAGAACTTAACCATTGAATTTACAGCTAGAGCAGCTCCCGTAACTAGGGCAGCGCATATCATCAATTTATTTGAATTGTTAAGTAAAGAAAGACTGATGAACAAGAGCATTAATAAAATATACATAACCTACCCAAACTTAATAACATACATCCATTCTAAATAAACATTACATATAGTAAAAGAGTTATTTAGCATAATAAAAAAAATATTCTATACTATGCTACGATAGCTGTTCCCTAAATCTTTCAGATCTACTTTTAAGATATCCTTTATATTTAGGGTTTTCTCCTCTATCACTTTGCCGATACACGAAAAAACTATACCTTTAAACAATTCTTCAAATCTCTGCTGATTTTGTGGGGCAATAGTAACCAAAATTCTACTTTGGGATTCAGAAAACATTACTATCTTGTTTATTGTATCTTCATTTTGTGTTTCCCCTACTGGCACTAGTGAGAGATCAATTTCAGCACCGAGATCTCCTGCGATTAGCGATTTTGCTAGAGCAACAGCCAATCCCCCAAGATTTGGTGCAATTGCAGAGGCAATTATGCCATCTTTTATTGCAAGGCTGTAGCGCTCATACAACTTCTTGGCGCTCTTTGCATCAACTTTTGGTACGTTGTTATTATCTATTCCACTGTATAGCTGATATTCAGATCTGCCAAGTTCGTCGTATGTTATACCAAGCACATATATCAAGTCTCCTGGCATCTTCACGTCAAGCGACACCGCATTTTCAATATTTTCTATAACTCCAATTGCTGAAATAAGTAATGAAGGTGGCGCAGATATAATAACTTTCTTACCATTTTCATCATATCCCTTGAATTCATTGAACATGCTATCTTTTCCAGATATGAATGGGATTTTAAATGCAGTTGCAAAGTCATAACAAGCTTCTGCAGTCCTCTTTAGTTGCCACAGTCTTTCTGGATCATAAGCGTCACACCAACAAAAATTGTCGAGCAACGCTAGATGATTTATATTTCCTCCTGCAGCTACATAGTTGCGTATGGCAGTGTCAATCGCGCATGCTGCCATATGGTAAGTATCAATTTCCCCATAACTTGAGCCGAACCCCTGCGATTTCACAACACCTTTGTTTGAAGAAAGAACTGGCCTTGAAACAACAGCTTCGCTACACACTCTTCCTTTTCCTTGCAGTGGCTTTAACACAGACGAACCCTGAACTTCATGGTCATATTGCACCACTATGAACTCTTTGCTGCAAATGTTTGGTCTGCTCAGCATTTCTTTTAGTTCAGTTTCTTGATGTGGTGTCATCCCAGTGCTTGACACTGGGATCCATTCTTCTTTTTTCTTGATTCCAGTGAGACCTGCCAGTGATTTAACAACTTCAAAATGATCATGGCCATAATGTTTCTTAAGAATAGATAAAGCCCGTTCAAGCAATTCTTTTTTTTTCTTATGATCACCTAAGTCCCCATAAGCGTTACCTAGGTTTGTCAGTAGTTTAGCGACTTCAGGATGGTCAGAGCCGTAATGTTTCTCTTTAATTGCTAAAGCTATCTCAGTGTCAGCTACTTGGGTGACAAGGGAGGGTGCTGGAATGACAGTAGCCTCCTTAGACCACGGCTTTGTTTTTAAGTGCATTTTAGGGTTACCGTCATGAAGAAACTCGGTTTCCATATCCATTATTACTGTTTCTTCGGGACATTTAACAACAGCTTTGCCACTTTCATTAAACTCCCCAATCACGCTGACTTCCACACCGTGTTTTTTCATGATTTGCTTAAACGCAGGCAGATTTTCTTCCGGCACTGCTAAGGTCATTCTCTCTTGTGATTCTGATATCCATATTTCCCACGGGGCCATACCATCGTTTTTAAGTGGAACCTTGCTTAAATCAACTTCAAATCCATTCTTCCCCATTTCACCGATGGACGATGACAGTCCTCCCGCTCCGTTGTCTGTTATTGCATTGTAAAGACCAAGATCTCTTGCCTCTATGACAGCATTGGACAATTTTTTTTGCGTTATAGGGTCGCCAATTTGCACAACTGTTGAAGGGCTGTTTCCTGATAGCGCCTCCGAAGAAAACGTTGCACCGTGAATTCCATCCCTTCCAACCATTCCGCCAATAATTACAATCTTATCGCCGTTTTTGGGCTTTTTAGTGTGTGAAGGTGCATTATTTATATTGCGCGGAATAATCCCAACGCTTCCAACAAAGACCAATGGTTTTCCACAAAATCTATCGTCAAAATATATCGATCCAAGTTGTGTTGGAATGCCAGAACAATTGCCAGCAACATTAACACCGTGAATTACTTCTTTCATGATATATTTTGGTGGCAAAATTTCATCAGTGCGCTCTTTATCTCTATAAAATTTGCCTTTTGCTTTTTTGGCAAAGCAGAAGTAATAGGTATTCATTACAGGTTCTGCGCCTTTGCCAAAGCCCAGTATATCGCGGTTAACTCCAAGCACTCCAGTCATTGCTCCACCAAACGGATCGAGAGCTGAAGGGCTATTGTGGGTTTCAACTTTATCTACAATCAAGTAATCATCGTCAAAAATTATTCCTCCTGCATTGTCGAAGAAGACTGAAACACATATGTCAGAATTTATTTCACACGTTGCACGCTTAATATAATGCGCATATAGACCGTCTTTTATTTCATCGATAGGAGAACAGAAGATGTTGTGCTTACAATGTTCGGACCAAGTTTGTGCAAGAGACTCAAGTTCAATGTCGTATGGATTTCTACCGAGTTTTTTGAAATAATCCCTTATAGCTTTCATTGCTGCAAGGGAGAGACCTAGAGTGCCATTGCCATCGATCCCATCTCTGCTAAGCTTTTCAAGCTCTTGGTCACTTACGTTGAGGTCGACAGGCTTAGCAACATCGTTACCTGGTGTCGTCCCAGTATTTCCTTCTGTCATTCCTATTTTTCTCCCTCTCATCCAAGTGCCATAGGATGTCATCCCAGTGCTCCGGCACTGTTTTTTTTCCTGGATTCCAGTGTCAGCTACTTGGATGACACCAGGTGGAATATTTTGTTTACTGTAATACCTCCAATGGAAATTGCCGTTTTCCTTATAAATAAGCGTGCAATACTCAGTGATAGGGTTGAATTCTATATCATCCTCGGTTGGTAGGTTTCCTTTACCCAAGATCAGTTTTGAGCTTCTTGCTTTGATCTCAATTGGTGTCATTCCAGCCCTTTCGTCCGTCATCCCAGTGCTCCGACACTGGGACCTATAGATTCCAGCGTCACGCGCTGGAATGATAGAGTGGGAAATTTGCATGACAGATGGATCAATATGGCCCTTGCTTATTAAATATTCTCTAACAATCTGTTTTGCTGTGTTGCCTACGTTGTCGGTCATGCCAGGTAAGAAACTTATTTCCAAGCCCCACTCAGCCTGTGGTTCTATGAAATCATATTGAACTTCTTCAAGATTTTCGTTGTAGGAGTAATAACGGCAGTCTTGTATGATTTTGTTGTAAAGTAGCCTACAAATTTCTTCATATAATTTTGATGGTAATTCCTCGCTTATATAAATCGAATAAACGTTAACTAACCATCTGCTGCCAACTTGCTCATATTTATTTAAAACTTCTATTCTTATGTTTGTCATGTAATGTTATGAAAGATTTTAATATATAATAGCATAAGAAACTGTGAGCACATTCATATTTTGCTGTACAATAAAACATCGTACTAGTTGTCATTTTTCATGGGAAAAGTTTTTACTGCTGACGTAGATGAATCCTTTTTTGATGTGCTTGCTCAGCACATATTTTCTGAGTATGGAAAAGAAGAAATTCCCAAGGTAAAGGTCATCCTTCCATGCAAGAGGGATGTGATAGCACTACTGAGTGCATTCAAGAATTGCAGCGCTAAAAAATGCATAATTTTACCAGAGATAGTTTCGCTAGAGAACATCGATGAGGAATATTTAATATTAAATCTTGATAGAGTTAAAGTTATCAAGCCGACAAAAAGGACACTGCTGTTGATTCAGTTCATATTGGAGTGGAATAAGGAAAACAATGATAATTTTCCCATTGATTTGGCTTATAGCTTGCCATCACTGCTTGATAAAATCCAATATACCAAAATAGCAGATTATTATCAGTTCGATCAGCACTCAAAGAAAATAGAGAATTTCATAAACTTACTTATTAAAACTTCGAGTAACACTTTAAAAGATCTTGGAGTAGTAGATATACTAGAACATAAAAGTGACTACATAAACAATATGATAACCTCTCTACAGAAAGATCAACATATAATCTTTGTTGGAATTGGAAAGGGTGAAATCTACAAGTTATTGATTAAAGCTATATATGAACTACCACTTGGAAAGATAATTTTCCCTAATCTGAATCTGAAAATTAAAGAGAAAGACTGGAAATCGCTCGATAAAAAACACTATCAATATTGCCTGAAAGGTCTGCTCGATTATTTAAATGTGAATAGGAAAAATGTTATCTGCTTGAGCACTGTGGATAACGAAATTATTGATTACATCTTTGATACAACTGCTGACCTTAGTAAAGTTAGCGATGGGTACATTGGAAATATCGAAGTCATCACTTGTGATTCGAGGGAGGAAGAAGCACAAGTGACGTCACTAATTATAGAGAATGAAGGTTATGAAAACGTTTCTTTGTGTGTCTTTGATAAATTACTTGCAACTCGTATGGCATGTTCCATGTCTGGAAACTACTCTTATATAACACTTCTACTTTATAGTATCGAAGTTTCGAACTCAAATTGGAACAGCGTGGCACTTCTTTCTCTTCTTAAACATAGGCTAGTGACTTTTGGTTACACTCAGAAAGAATATACTCAGATTTTATCTGAGTTTGAAATAGAGATATTACGCAGCTTCAGTACGAACGGCCGAAGCAGTATTATAAATGCCATAAATGCCCATGAAAAGCTAAAATATAAAGAAGATATATTGATCATTATCAATAAGTTAGAAGCTATATTTAATCCTTTACTTAATTCTATAAATTGCCCTATTTCTGATGTGGTAACAGCTCACTTGCAGTGTATTAATTTGCTTTCTGGGGTAGATTTTTCAGAGCTAAGTAATGAAGTAGGTAATTTTACCAGTGATTTTTTAAATGCATGTGAGGGCATAACGGTTAAGTGTTCCCTGGAGTTATATAGCCAAGTTCTAACCTTGTTTTTGAAGAAAGAGTTTTTTTCTGTAGCAAGCGACTTCAATAGATTCAGTTTATATCACAATAAAGTTGTAATACTTGCTGGATTTTATGATATGCCAAGTTTTCAAAATCCGTTTTTGAATGCGCTGACAAGAGAAAAATTTGACCTTCCTTCCGTGCAAGAGGAGCAGGGGTGTTTTTTATATACTCTGCGCGGTTTATTTGGTGCAAGTAAAGTGTATATCACAAGATTGCTAAGCAACAGAAAACCAATTCTATTGCAGCGTTTAGAAATTCTGTTACAAGGATCAAAGTATCCTTATCGCGATTGGCTAAGAATATTAAATACGCCTGAATTTGTTGTACCATGTACTCAGCCTATGCCAAAACCTCAAACTGAGGTCAGAGAAGAAACACTGCAAGTGATGTCTTGCAGTGCGGTAGAAAAATTGATTCGTAACCCTTATTCGTTTTACGTTGAACATATACTGAACCTTAGACAGCTAAAAGACTTAAATTTTAAGCCATCAATATTGGAATTTGGCACTATGGTGCACAATATTCTTGAGAGATATTTGCGTGACAGAAAGTTTCCAATGCGCATCGCACAAGAAGTATTTTCAGCTAATCGGTTTAATTTTTCAAATATGTGGTGGGTAAGGTTGCAGAGGATAATTCAATCTTTTGTCTGGTTTGATAGGACCAGAAACAATCACGTTGAGTTAGAGAAGAGCTTTTCCTATCCGTTAGCTTGCGTCTCAACATGTAATGCCGAAGCTACTTGTGGGTTACAAGAAATTTTATTAACAGCAAGATGCGACAGAGTTGAATATCTGCCAAATTGGCAAGTAGCAATTATAGACTATAAACTCGGTTCACCGCCTTCGAATGAGGAAGTTATGTCAGGATTTTTTCCACAATTAATTTTACAAGCTTTAGCGGTAGAATACACAACAAAAAAAGAAGTTTCAGAACTTGCTTATTGGAAACTTGACTATGATAAAGTAAAGGTTATTGCTTTGAAGGATTACAGACAAAAAATGCAGGAATTTCAAGATAATCTACCGAATTTTTTATCTAATTATTTAAGAGAGACCACTCCCTTTATTGCCTCTCCATATTTTGATAAATTTCTAAGATTTAACAGCTATAAACAACTAGAAAGGGTAGGGGAGTGGTTGTAGTTAGCAGCAGACCCTAAAGGCTCATCGTTGACAGTGAGGCTACTATTGGGACTTTGACAGTATCTTGCCAGTTAACAAGGGTGTCATTCCAGCGTCACGCGCTGGAATGACACCCTTCATGGGCTTTTGAATTGCTTTAGCTATAAATACTAAGAAACTTACTCAGCAGAAAAAAAGACAAAAGAAATCCCGTGGTAGAAGTTGCTCACTCTCTAATCCTGCAAATTAGCGTACTATACTGTCTTGAACGACTTATAAACGCGTTTCAGCTTGTATAGAGAAAAACCTAGAAGTCTAGGTAAAATTAATAAAGACATGAAGTGCACATAGTGCAAAAAATTAAACATAAGACGCCAACCATAATAATCTTGTCATTTAATCTGCACAGATGAAGATAACTGAATACCGCCAGTTTCATGATAATGGAACTAGCGGAGGTTGTCAAGCGGTTTTTTTGTTGCTATTGGATGACGGCTGTTCAAATCATAGTGCTTGTGGAGTTGTTGTTCTAAAGTGGTAGCCTATAAGGCTAATAAAAATTCACATATACAGGAAAGATTGGTAACATTATCTAAATCGAGATCGTCATTATAATTATGCCAAAACGTACAGATATAGAATCTATATTAGTAATAGGAGCAGGTCCAATAATTATAGGTCAGGCGTGTGAGTTTGACTATTCAGGAACTCAAAGTTGTAAGGTATTAAAGAGCGAAGGTTATAAAGTCATTCTGGTAAACTCCAATCCTGCAAGTATAATGACAGATCCCGAGTTTTCTGATGCAACGTATATTGAACCTATACTACCTGAGATCATAGAAAAAATCATAATTAAGGAGAAGCCAGATGCAATATTACCAACGATGGGCGGGCAAACCGCGCTCAATTGTGTAATGAAGCTTGCAGATGATGGGGTATTGGATGCATATAACGTAAAGCTCATTGGCGTGAATAGAGAAGCAATTAAAAAAGCTGAGGATAGGGAACTATTTCGCCAATCTATGGATAAAATAGGGCTAAAATACCCTAAAAGCATTATTATAAAAAATCAAGGACAAATAAAGAAAGCTCTGGATTATATAGGGTTACCTGCAATCATTCGTTCATCGTTTACTCTTGGGGGTGCAGGTAGTGGCATAGCGTACAATAAAGAGGAGTTTATCAACATTGCGGAGAATGCTCTGAAAATTTCGCCAATAAATGAAGTTCAGATAGATGAATCTATTATCGGTTGGAAAGAGTACGAAATGGAAGTTATTCGTGATTGCAAAGATAACTGCATAATAGTCTGTTCAATAGAAAATGTTGATCCCATGGGAGTTCATACAGGTGATAGCATTACTGTTGCTCCTGCTTTAACTCTGCGTGATGCAGAGTACCAACAAATGAGAAATGCATCTATAGCAGTTCTGAGAGAAATTGATGTTAGTGCAGGTGGTGCAAATGTCCAGTTTGCAGTTAATCCCAAAGAAGATGCCAGCCTTGTTGTAATTGAAATGAATCCAAGGGTTTCTCGCTCTTCTGCGCTGGCCTCAAAGGCAACAGGTTATCCAATAGCAAAAGTTGCAACTAAGCTTGCTGTCGGCTATTCACTTGACGAAATACGCAACGATTGTGCGCCAATTATACCTGCTGCATTTGAACCAGTGGTTGATTACATCGTCACTAAAATTCCTCGTTTTGAATTCGAAAAATTTAAGGGAACGAATTGTGAGCTATCAACCTCCATGAAATCGGTGGGGGAAGTAATGTCTATAGGCCGCACTTTTAATGAGTCACTACAAAAAGCTTTTCGTTCACTTGAAACTGGTCTCACGGGACTTGATGAAGTGTTCTCTGAAGGTACAGATGTTGATCATATAAAATTTCAATTAGCAAAACTGCTACCAAACAGATTACTGATTGCTGCAGACGCAATACGTCATGGAATAAGCATAGAAGAAATAAATTCGATTACAGGGTACGATTTGTGGTTTTTGCAAAATATACAGCAAATCATCTTAGCTGAACAAAAAATTAAAGAAGCTGGTTTGCCTGAAACCGCGTATGAAATACTAGAGCTAAAGAAAGTGGGATTTTCAGATGCAAGGTTGGCAAAATTAAGTAGCAAAAAAATAGAACAGATTGAAGCAATAAGGAAAAAATTTGGCATTCATCAGGTTTATAAACGTGTAGACACATGTGCAGCCGAGTTTGAATCGGGTACTGCGTACATGTATGGCTGTTATGAAGGAGACGTTATAAATAAGACAGAGTGCGAAGCGAACGTTTCTGACAGAGAAAAGGTTGTCATTTTAGGTAGTGGACCAAACCGTATTGGTCAGGGTATTGAGTTTGACTATGCATGCGTGCATGTAGTTTCTGCTGCCAAAGAAATGGGATATGAAACAATAATGATTAATTGTAATCCCGAGACTGTTTCAACTGATTATGATACTGCTGATCGTTTGTATTTTGCTCCACTAACCGTAGAGGATGTGCTTGAAATACTAAACAAAGAGCAAGAGAATGGTACACTAGTAGGTGTCATGGTGCAAATAGGTGGTCAAACGCCTTTAAAGTTAGCCAAAATACTAAATGAAAGGGGTTTTAATATCTTAGGTACATCTTTTGACTCTATAGATCTTGCTGAGGATCGTATGAGATTCAAAAACCTTGCTTTGCAGCTTAATTTAAAACAACCTGAGAACTCTATTTGTCATTCAGTGGAAGAAGCATTAGCAAATGCAGAGAAGTTGGGGTTTCCGTTAGTAGTCAGGCCATCCTACGTTCTGGGTGGTCAATCTATGTCGATTAAGCACGATATTGAGAGCTTTAAAGAATATGTACTAGATCAGACTAAGATTTTTGAACACGGGTCGCTGCTACTTGATAGGTTCTTAGTCAATGCAGTTGAGGTTGACGTTGACGCTATATGCGATGGAGAAAAAGTTTTCGTTGCAGCAGTTATGGAGCATATTGAAGAAGCCGGAGTTCACTCTGGTGATTCAACTTGCTCGATACCAACAAACACGCTGAGTGATGAAGTCGTAAAAGAGATTGAATTGCAAACTGAAAGAATAGCTTTTGAATTGAAAGTGAAAGGCCTGATAAACATTCAATTTGCCATTCAAGAGAACAATATATATATACTGGAAGTGAATTTAAGAGCTAGCCGTACAGTTCCTTTTATCTCCAAGGTAGTCAATATTCCTATAGCAAAGCTTGCTACGCAAGTTATTCTAGGCAAAAAATTAGACCAAGAAAAGAAATCTCTTGATCACTTTGCAGTCAAAGCTGCTGTTTTTCCGTTTACACGTTTTTCGGAAATTGACACTCTGCTCGGTCCGGAAATGAAGTCAACAGGAGAGGTAATGGGAATCGATTTATCCTTTGAGGCTGCGCTTGTAAAAGCTTACATGGCTGCAGGATATAAGTTGCCAACAGAAGGAAAAGCTTTGATTTCAGTAAAAGATGATGATAAAGAATATATATTACCAGTTGCACGAATGTTGAAGGGGCTGGGTTTTGAAATATACGCCACTAAAGGCACAGCTTTGCATCTGAACAATAACGGCATTGCTGCAAAAGCTGTAAATAAAGTGAGAGAAGGCAGGCCCCACATAGTTGACATGCTTAAAGACGGAAAAATAAATCTAGTGATCAACACCTCAAAAGGCGTCAAATCAGTCTCAGACAGTAAGGACATTAGAAGAGCTGCTATTTTGCAAAATATAGCTTATAGCACCACAGCGTCTGGAAGTAAAGCGTTAGTACTTGCAATTCAATATGTAAAAACCAGCAGGCTGGAAGTAAGGTCATTGCAGCAGATACAAAACGCCGTTTATAGTTAATGAAAATAGACCTTTTGCATAGCTTTTAGTAGTATAGTGACACCATTTTTAAATGAGGATATTAAAAACTTTTGGTTTAGTGTACCGAATTTTTATTATTTATTTTTTGTTCCGCTACTAACATCTTTGCTATTTTTCATATTGTGGTTTGATCTCCAGGATGCTAAACGGGAGCACCGTCCATTTTTTCTCAGTATTGCTATTTTTTTTATGGGGTATTTAGGCTTAGGAATTAGTATCTATCCATGGATTATACCCTTTCACTATACTATTTTTGATGCGGCTGCTTCTTGGCCAAATTTATCTTTGATGTTGGTTGTTACGATACCATTTTTACCGCTTATTTTAACTTACACTTGATATTCCTATTATCAACTATGTTTTTTAAAAATTTTTTATTTGTGTGATTTTGCAACTTTACCCAGTCATATGGGCAATAAAAATCCGTTTGTTATAGACTAGTGTTGGATTTAGAAAATATTGCAGTTAAGTCCCCTATCGATGGTTATATAGATACGATCAATACAAATGAAGGGGATTTCATTAACGCTGGGCACAAAATAGCTGACATAGTTAATTTTGATCAAATTCTTGTAGTGTTATACGTTTCAGAAAATGAAATAAATAAAATAGAGCTAGGTAGTGCAGCTCAAGTTAATTTGCTAGATGGAAGGAAACTAGAGGGTAAAGTGAGTTTCATCAGTAAAATTGCTGAGCCTAAAACCGGATCCTATAGAGTAGAAGTAAAGATAACTAATAATGAAATGATATCCTTGCAAGGATTAACTGCTAGCGTAAAACTCCCTTCAAACAAAAGGTTTGCATATAAAATTCCTTCTTCAGCTCTGAGCACATAACGAAGATAAACCTATAAAATTGATAGTGCTAGGCCACTTATTTGTTAAACTTGGTGATAAAGTTTTAGACTTCGGCTGTCAAGGATGTAGCGGTTAAGCGGCCAAAAAGTACCTTAGCGAGTGTTTTCTGATACGAAAATACACCAGTAGTCTTTTTTATCATCCAAGTAGCGCTCCCTTTTTTTTTGTCATTCCAGTGCTTGATACTGGGATACAGGATGCTATTTTAGTAATAAATATTTAAAAATTTACCAAATGGAGAAAAAGGTAAAGAAACCGCGAATGGCAAGTTTTGACTCTATAATACTTTAAATTGGCGCTATAATTTGATACAATCGGCCAAAAATACCCTGAGTTTTTTACTGAATTTTGTCATTGAGCCTGCAGATCAAAAACAAGTTTTGAGTCAGAAACACCCTTAATGTTATAATAATGAAATTGTTGAAATTTGTCAAGTAGTTTTTTTGTTTCTGTTGGGTAACATTTGCTTTCTGTGTATAACAGCTAAAGTAATTTAGGTTTTTCAAGATGATGAAAGGTAATGCAAGAAATTTAATCATAGAAGAAAATTAGGGCTTTTCAGTTTGATCTTTTGTTATAATAATATGCTTATGTTCTTAACTAAAAACGATGCTTAGAGGCTTTCTCTTGATTTTTATATTCACAGTGTTCATGCCGCTGTCAAATGCTGATGCGAGGAAATATATCAGAATTGTTGGGTCTTCAACTGTTTTTCCTTTTATCTCATTTATAGCTGAGGATTTCAACCGTGTATTCTCCTTTAGAACTCCAGTTGTGGAATCAATAGGAAGTGGGCCAGGGTTCAAAATGTTTTGCTCAGGTATAGGGGAAGACACGCCAGATATTGCTGCTTCGTCTCGTTCTATAAAAAATGCAGAAAGGGAGCTATGCAAAAGGAATAAAGTTGATGAAATGATAGAGATTATTATTGGCTATGACGGAGTTGTAATCGCAAACTCTAATCAAAGCCATAGATTTGACTTCTCAAAAAAGGATTTATTTGAAACTTTGTCTGCATATTCTCAAGAGAATGGTAAGCTGGTAAAAAATAATAAGAAGCTTTGGTCTGATGTAAGCCAGGCCTTACCAAAAACAGAAATTGAAATTTATGGTCCACATCAAAATACAGGTACGTACGAAACTTTGATTAATTCTATTATGCTCGATCAATACTCATGCATGAATTCAAGGATTTTCAAAGAGAATTATGAAGATCAGGAAGAAAGAAAGAAAGCTTGTAGCAGTATAAGGGACGATAGAAGGTATAAGGAAGTTGGAATTAATGAAAACATAATAATACAAAAGTTGAAAAGCAACAAGAACGCTTTGGGAATATTTAGTTTTAGTTTTTTGATCAGGAACCAGGATAAAATACAAGGAAGCACAATTGCAGCAATTGAGCCAACTTATGAAAATATATCATCGGGAAAATATATATTAGCAAGGCCTCTATATCTTTATATAAAGAAAGAACACTTGAATACCGTTGATGGATTAAGAGAGTTCATTAGAGAAGTTATCGATTCTATCAGTGCTGAAGATGGGTACCTATCTAAGCTCGGTCTGATCCCACTTTCAAGTGAAGACATAAAGAAAGTTTCAGCAAAAGTTCATGATATAGTGTAATATCTTTTTGCTCTGAAAAGTAACTCTATGGAAAATCATCAGCACTTGCGGACGTTGCGTTCAATTGCTTTTATTATTGGGGTATTTCTATTGGTGTTTAGCTTAACAATGGTCATTCCTTCTATTACTAATAAGTATCTAGGCTACGAGTGGAAAAATTTTCTAGCTGGTATGCCATTATTTGATGCAATATGCCACGGAATGTCCGCTGTATCAACTGGTGAATTTGCTAACTATAACGATTCCATAGGGCGCTATAATGATCCCTTACTAGAAGTTATAACAATCATTTTCATGATCTTGGTTTCTATACCTTTTCTTAGCTATTTAAAAATCATAAGACGGTTAGACATTTACCGCGATGAACAGGTCTCTTACTTTATTGGGATAGTTATTATCTCATCTTTATTTGCTTGTTTTTGGTTGTACAGAAATGTTGATTTAGGAATATCATTGTCATTTAGATATAGCACATTTACCATCACCTCTTTTATTACATCAACTGGCTATGTGTTGTGTAATTATGTCGATTGGGGCTTCATCTCAGTCTTAGCTTTTTTTCTAACCTTTATTGGTGGATGTGGAGGTTCTGCAAGTGGTGGAATCAAAATCTTCCGTTTGATTGTTTTTTTAAGATCTATAGGAAATCGCTTTCGCCTTTTATTAGATCCTAATGCAGGTGATAGGGTAAAATTCTAGAAGATGACGAAGTTCACTCTATATTTACGTTTTTTGCAATTTACATATTAACGTTCACTATATCATCAATAGTGATGTCTTACTTAGGCAATATGGACTTTATAACTAGCATTAGCGCAGTCTCTGCGACGCTTACAAACTCTGGTCCAGGGTTCAGTAACTTAATCGGGCCTTCGGGTAATTATTCCTCCTTCAGCAGTGGAGTAAAGCTATTTCTGTCGTTTTTAATTATGCTGGTTCTTGTTTTGGTCCTTGTAGTGTGTCAATTTCTTCCATCTGACTAAATCTGAAGTATGAGTTAATGAATTATTATAATTTTTACTGAAATGCTAATATAGTTAAGCTTTAATAGTGAGGTGTGAGAAATGGAAGCAACAAAAAATCGTCATGACTGTGCAAATGATGGCACTTGCGGTAAATCTATACAAAGTCGTAAGATTTTGGGTACCGATATTTCTTTTTTTTGATGGTAGTGGAAAGTTAATTACCAAAGTGCCTGTACTGCCGAAGTATTCTGGTGTGAAATATGGAAATCTGTTGTACAAAGAAGCTGAGTCAAAGCAGTTTCACTATCCTCCCGCTGATATACACAATGTACTGCCCAACAGTTTAACCGTTAAACACGGATATATAAATTGTACTGTGAAATACGATAACTTATCCAAGCACGAGCAAAATCAAATAGAAACGGACATTAAAAACGCATATGAGGCATTCAAGGAAAAATTTTGCATGGAAAATAGTAATGCAAGTTACGATATCACAGTCTATATTTTCAACAATAGAAGCGATTATACAAAGTACAACGATCTTCTAAATATAGATGCAGATGGTGGTCCAGGTTATATTATAAGAGGAGTAACAGATTACCGTAATATTTTAACATACAAACAAGACTCAATGGATTTTGTTCTAGGTCATGAGCTAGGTCATATATTTTAATTACGTTTTTCATCAGCAAAAGCAGTACGGAATTTGCATTTGATTGATACTGAATTCATAGCGAATGTTATCGGGCAAGAGGCAGAAGAAAAAAACTATAGAGCTATTTGCAAGCAGCTTGGTGTAGATGAATATTCGCACTATGGACCATGGTTTAAATTCAAATATTAGTGAATGTGATGGATTGGGGAATGGTATTTTATCGATTCGTTTGGATGAAAAGAATAATATAAATAGCATATATTTTGATAATCAAAACAAGAATATACACAAACGATTAGATAAGACTCTTATAAGAAGAAGCAAACCTGAAAAAGACGTAGATGAAGTGAAACATACGGACACAGAGAAACCAATGGAGCATCAACCAATATTGCCAAATTCAAAGGTGAATTTAGGATCAGAGAAAGAAAAACCACAGAGTCAGGAAGAGTTGAATAAAGTAGAATATACAGGCTCAAAGGAAGAAAAGGTAGAAGAGAGCCAACAAGGCACTCAGCAATCAGTTATTTTTCAAGCGCTTGACTACATTATTAGTTCCATTTCATCATTCTTTTCATGGTTATTTGGCTCTAAAGAGAAACAACAACCTGCTCAACAATCCGACGATAGCCCTTCTTTATTTGAGTTTGATGCGAGCGAGTTAGATCACGATGTTGGAGATCGCTTGTCAGACAATCATAATCATTATCACTCATCTGATGATCTAATATAGCAACTCCCCTACACTTCTTAGTTGTGTCTATAGTTTTTCAAATATAGGAAGGTAGTTATTTAAACAATTAGATGAAGGACTAAGTAAATCATCCTGAAATTCTTGCTTTTTTGTTGCACAAAGAAATGACTTTTATTTCATTAGATCTCTTGCATTATGGTTTAGGAGAAACGCATAGGGCACCGTAAAATGCTTGGGGTATCCCATCCGCTAACGCTTAGCGAAATGACGGTTTTTTAAATCTTCAGGATATCATCCAAGTAGCCTTTTCTCCTGTCATCCAAGTACCTTTCTTTCTTGTCATTCCAGTACTTGATACTGGGATCCAGGATACCACTTTAGTAAAAAATATTTAAGAAATTTACCAAATGGAGAAAAAAAGACAAAAGAAATTCCGTGGTAAAAGTTGCTCACTTTCTAATCCTGTAAATTGGCGTACTATACTGTCTTAAACAACTTATAAGCGCGTTTCATCTTGTATAGGGAAAAACCTAGAGTCTAGGTAAAATTAATAAAGACGTGAGGTGCACATAGTGCAAAAAATTAAACATAAGACACCAACCGTGATACTTCCGTCGTTTAATCTGCACAGAAGGGTATCGGCAAAGGTTGTCAAGTAGTTTTTTGTTCTGTTTCTATGGCCAGTGGAGTGACATAAATCTTATTTTGCTTAAAAAGAGTGCTTAGAGCAGCAAAAAATATGACAATTCTCAGTGTCATTAGAAGGTTTTGCTTAAAAATATATTTTATTTCATTTAGAATATCTTACTTGGTTTATTTATATATAGTGAATAAGTTACTACAGAAGTTTTACAGCATTATTTATTGTCTTTACCGTGCTTTGATTGACACAATTTATAATGACGGAATGGAGCATGCCGGATATTTATCATTTTTAATCCTATTGTCAATATTCCCTTTTCTCATCGTTTTAATAGCTTTAGCGTCAACATTTGCAAATTTCTTAGACCAATATAACATCGGCTGGGCATTTATAATTGATCACATGCCACAGGACATTTTAGCATCCTTAATGCCGCGTATTAGGGAGATAATATCTGGTCCACCACAGAATTTATTGACTTTGGCAATTGTGGGTGCTGTTTGGACAGCCTCGTCAACGATTGAAGGGCTGAGAACAATATTGAATAAAGCCTACAAAGTTCCAGTTTCGCCACCTTATATATTGAGAAGGGTGCTCAGTATATTGCAATTTTTAGTAATTACGCTCATTATAACTCTGACTATAGTGTTCTCTACATTAGTGCCAATGCTGATTGATTTTTCCTATAATGGACTAAGTTACACTAAATATCTCCTCATCGAATTTGTACTTTTTATAGTGGTTTCCTGGCTATACTTTATGCTACCCAGCGTAAAACAAAATATGCCAGACGTGTTTCCTGGATCTTGTGTAGTTGTTATGCTCTGGACAGCTTCTGCTTCAGCTTTCAAACAATACTTAAAAGCTTCCTTTGGCCAATTGGACTTAATATATGGAAGTTTGGGCGGTGTGGTAGTATCATTACTATTTTTCTATATAGTGAGTTTAATTTTTATATATGGAGCAAAGTTTAATTTTCAGCTAAAATGTTTTAATGAGTCTCGCTAAGGAGAAAGAATGGGTAAGTTAGAAGGCAAAATAGCTTTAATTACCGGAGCTTCAGGTGGAATTGGTTCTGCTGTTGCAAAAAGGTTTGTAAAGGAAGGTGCGTTTGTAATTTTAATTTCAAGGTCTATTGATCATCTCAAGCCACTGTACAATGAAATTGAGGAATTTGAAGAATTCAAAGAAGGCTCTGTTAAGCTAATTCAACTTGATCTTTTGGACTTTGAAAACATAAAGATACTAACAAACATGATAGAAAGCCTAAAATTATCAGAGTCTGGGGCTCTTGATATATTAGTTGCGTGTACTGGAATTTTAGGTAAATTGAATCCTGTTCATGATTGTGAGCTTGAGAAGTTACAGAATGTAATGAATACAAATTTCACTGCCAATTGGTACTTGCTAAAAAACTTAGATCCGATGCTGAAAAAATCTAATTCTGGAAGAGTGATATTCATGACTTCAGAAGTAACGCTTTATCCTTCCTCTTATCCGTATTGGGTACCTTATGCTGCAAGTAAAGCTGCACTAGAAATCATGGTAAAGATATATGCATCTGAGACAAAACATACAAAGCTGTGCGTGAATGCTGTATATCCAGAAGGACCTGTTGACAGCGAAATGTACAAGCAAGCGTTTCCTGGAAAGGATACGCCTGAATTAGTGCTACCTGATAAACTAACAGACAAATTTGTGGAGTTAGCTTCTGAAGATTGTAGCGTATCAGGACAAATTTTACCATTGAGCAAATTTCTTGAGTAAGTTGCATAGCTGTACGAACACTATGACTCGAGCATACCAGGAGGGTGTCATGAAAGTAGATACTACTAGTCATTTATCTTCAAAGCTTGAATAAAAGCATTATGTGGAATATTGACATTTCCTATAGAATGCAATCTTTTCTTACCTTTCTTTTGTTTTTCTAAAAGCTTTATTCTTCGCGTTACATCTCCACCATAGAGTTTAGCTGTCACATCCTTCCTGTATGGATTAATCGTTTCCCTGGCAATAATTTTGCTACCCACTGCTGCTTGAATTGCAATCTTATATTGCTGACGTGGTATTAAATCCTTCAAGCGCGCACATATTTCACGTCCCCTTTTTTCTGCTCTACTTTTGTGAACAATGCATGCCAATGCATCAACAGGCTCTCCATTAACTAAAAAGCTCAATTTATCTATCTGACTTTCCCGATAATCGGAAATTTCCCAATCCAAACTCGCGTATCCCTTAGAAATTGATTTTAGCCTATCGTAAAAATCAAAAACAACCTCAGATAGCGGTAACTTATACTTCATCAGTGCTGTTGTTGTGCTACCAACATAAGATAGATCTTTTTGCTCTCCTCTTCTTTCTTTACACAGAGATAGAATTTCTCCTAAATATTGATCAGGCAACATTATGGTTGCGGTAATCCAAGGCTCTTCTACCATCTCAACCTTTGTTGGGCCTGGCATATCACTTGGATTATGAATGTTCAGAATTTCACCATTTCGTGTTGTAACCCTATATATAACACTCGGCGCGGTTGCTGTTAGGTCTAAATCAAACTCTCTCTCAAGCCTTTCTTGAATAACCTCAAGGTGTAACACTCCCAAAAAACCGCAACGGAATCCATAACCCAGCGCATTTGAGGTTTCAGCCTCAAATGTAAAGCTAGCATCATTTAAATGTAGTTTTTCCAGTGCTTCTCTTAAATATTTAAAGTCATCTGTTTTGTTGGGAAAAATGCTACAGAATACCACAGGGTGCACTTCTTTAAATCCAGGCAGTGCTTCATTACAAGGCCTCTTTTCCTCAGTGATGGTGTCCCCTACCCTACAGTCCGCCACTTCTTTCATTGAAGCAGTTATAAAACCAACTTCACCTGCTGAAAGTTCAACCGTCATTACCTTTTTAGGAGTAAAAATACCGATATTATTCACCTGGTATGTAGCATTGCTGGACATCATAACAATCTTCATACCTTTTTTTAGTACTCCATTTTTAACTCGCACTAAAATCACTACCCCTAGATAAGGATCATACCAACTATCAACCAAAATTGCTTGCAGTGGAGCGTTTGCATCACCCTGTGGAGCTGGAAGTTTCGTCACTATTGCTTCGAGTACATCCCTTACTCCAAGTCCAGTCTTTGCCGATATTAAAACTGACTCACTTGCATCAATACCAATTACTTCTTCAACCTGAAGTTTTACCCTTTCTGGATCTGCAGCAGGGAGATCAACTTTATTGAGCACAACTATTATCTCATGATTATTGTCAACAGCTTTGTATACATTCGCAAGAGTTTGAGCCTCAACTCCCTGGCTGCTATCCACCACTAAAAGCGAACCTTCGCATGCAGCCAAGCTTCGACTCACCTCATATGAAAAATCAACATGACCTGGGGTATCCATAAGGTTCAAGCAATATTGATTCCCATCATTTGCAGTGTAGTTGAGCATTACAGTCTGTGCTTTGATTGTAATTCCACGTTCGCGTTCTATTTCCATTGAATCGAGCACTTGATTGGTCATTTCTCTTGCTTCAAGACCATTACATTCTTCTATCAAGCGGTCAGCAAGCGTTGACTTCCCGTGATCTATATGTGCTATTATTGCAAAGTTTCTTATATTATCCATTGATGGCTATTCTACATATTTAAGTAGAACTATTTTACATTTGAAGTGCTGCAAGGGCAATTACTTACTTCCCCTTTAACGCAGATAGTACCTGCTTCGAGTGAGAAATCACTTTATTAATCATATAACTCTCATGATTATTATCTATTTTAGACAATTCATATAGGTAATTCACCATCATTCCAGCTGACTGACTAATGCTCTTTTCAGAAGTATCTGCCATCCAGTTTAGCTGTTTTATTGATGCACCATTACTTAAATGAAAATGTGCTACCGGATCATAAGCACCTCCACTACTGTTTTTAACCTTTAACAAATAATGTGCACAGAGCTTCAGCAAGCATTGTTTTTCGCATTCAGTATTGGTTTTTAACTGCTCTATGCTTTTTAAAATTTCTGCACTAGATTGCTTTATATTCAGTTTGCTCAATAAAGTAATATCTTGGCTTAAACTTTCTTTCAGCCATTTTGTAAAGCCAGGTATTGGAGAAAGCGTTGCGTATGTTTTTATACTCTTAAACTCCTGCGATAGTTTTTCCACAACTCTTTTAATCAAAAAATTACCCAGGCTGATTCCAGACAACCCCGCTTGAGTATTTGATATTGAATAGAATATGGCAGTGCTTGCACTGCTTGGATCACTTGAAGGTACCGACTCACCTAAGAGATGTTGAATGCTATCTGCAATTTTGTTCACCAATGCAACTTCTACAAAAATTAGAGGTTCATTTGGTATTTTGTAATGAAAAAAGGCAAAACATAGACGATCAGAATCCAGCCTGTTTTTTAAGTCATCCCAAGAGGAAATTTTATGCACAGCTTCATATTTTATAAGTTTTTCTAACAACGATGCAGGTGAATCCCAGGTAATTTGACGAAGATCAAGTAGATCAACGTCAACCCAGGAGAGAAGTATGCTTTTCAGTTCACTTTCTAGTCGATTGAGCTCTTTATATTGGTTCTTTAACTTAAGCACGTCAGAACGCATATCGACAATAAACTTAAGGCCTTCCGGCAAAGAAATAAATTGCTTCAATATTTTAGAACGCGGTGATTCAAGGACTTTTATCAAGTCCTGTTCAAATTTATAGTTTAAATCGTGATTCTGATTTTCCCTATATTCTTTTATTTTTTCATCTATTTCCGCTTTATTCAGACTGAATTTTTCTGCCAGGGTCTGCAAAAATTTTATTTTACCCTTTCCCGATAAACTTAAATACAGATTACCAAGAGATACGGTGTTCTTACGTGCTGAGACCTCCCCTCCCTTTGGGTTTAAGCACTCGTTCATCTTCAAGACCAAGCTATCGATATCGCGGCTACTGCTTAAATCAGGGCTAATATTGCCAACCCACGATCTTACAGCATCTGCGACTTCACCTAGTATTTTAAAAAAGCCTTTTACTGCTTTCTTATCTTCAACTTGTGCTACATCAGTTTTAACTAGTGATTCTTTCGTCATAAATTTCTTTTACCGTACATCTGTATTAAACCAAAGAAAAATCTTAGTCTACACATCAGGCACCGTTATCGAATTATTAGTAATTTTTATAATATAATTTATAGAGTATTAACAGAGAAAAACATTATGGCAGAGGCAAAGAAAAATCCAATAGCTACATTGAAAGCTCAAGCCAAAGAATTTGATTTCAGCAAACTAAGAGCTGCAGAAGATAACAAAGGAGCAAACTCCGGTGCAACTATGTATGCAGATTTCCCAAGAATGAATTTTGTTATCAATGAGAGAATTATAGACAAAACTTTAATTAGCACTTTGATTGAAGGAGTTTGGAAGCAGTATTCATGGAGAGGACTCAAACACAGTCTAATTGATAAAGGAACTAATACATATGGGAAAAAGCTTTACAGCAGCGAAGAGAAAGTTTTTCTACTAAAAGAAGAAGTAAAGAAAAACAATAATTATCGCCCAATTGCAAAGGAGATTTTTAAGGAAATGTTCCAATACGCTAAAGCAACAGTTCCAAGCAATTCTATTTTAGAGGAGCTAGTTACTAACTGTAATCAGTCTTCTTACTATGGTGGAGGGCTAGTAACAAACGTCCTCGCTCCTGCACTTTTTCCACATGAGCTAATGCTTCAAAGTCAGGGTACTATCCACATCAACTGTATCAATAGAAACTGTGTTAGTATCAAATCCGATAACGAAATATCTATAACAGACACTAAATTGCTAACTCACGATTGTGACTCAAAAGAAGCGGTTATATGTCAGTTGAATGACTCACTAGAGTTTACACTTGAGTCTCAAGATGACAAAGATGGTGTAACGTATAAAAAAGGTAAATTATCACTTACTATTCCCAAGGAGCTAGAAAGCTATCAAGATGGTGGCAAGAGTCTGTTTGATGTCATAAAAGAATATTTTCAAAAATTCTGCGAAAAGTTAGGATTTAAGTTCGAAGCAAAAATAAAACAAAATTTAAGAAAGCAATTGAAAGTAGATAGCCATTTGGAAAGCGTGAAACCTCCTGCTCATATTAATCAGCATGTTCATGGCAATTGAGGATTAACCCTTCTAACCTTCGCTTCTTAACTTAAGATGCTCCAGCATCATCTACTGCTTCTAAATACACCATTGCTAGACATATACCGCTATGCACTTCTATGGATACCCTATCGCTTAAACTTCGATTAAAGCAAGAATTTTTTTCTAGAAAAGCAAGCTTATCAATAGATAGCTCCCATTTTAATCCTTTAGTTGATATTTGAGCTCTCGGTATACCAAGTAAGGATATTTTAGTATTTTTCGGCAAAGAAAAATGGGTAATACCTTTTTTTAAGATGTATCCTATCATGGGAGGTGCAGGCGTGTAAAAGATACTACCTGTACTTAGAAAAACGTTAATATTTTGCAGTATATGATCAATTGCTCCTCCAGTAATACCAGTTATTATTGATGGCAGTAACTTAATTGTTTTTAAGTGAGCCATCGCTTTAGAAAAGTCGCAGTAATCCTGATCAGGTAAATATACTGTGCTTAAACCTGTACGTAAATTCAGATTTATACTATCTAAATCTCCTATTACAAGATCAGGCTGTACGTCAATTGATAAAAGCCTATTTACTCCTCCATCTACAGCAATAATAGGTATGCTTTGTTTAAAAAACGACGAATCAGGTATTTCTCCATTCAATACCACGATAGAACGATATTGTTGTTGTATACTACAGCGTTGTACATGATTATGAAATGCTTCGTGCAGATTTTACATCATAATAACATTTTTGAATAATTGATATTATACTAATTACTAACCAAGCAACATTGCTAAGTATTACAAAAGTTGAACTCTGACAAAGACCGTAGCCAATCTAAGACAGTGAACAAATAAGGTAATTTACCAACATCAGCATCGATATGTCGCAAGTAAGCTTAGTGAAATATGCTTTATATACTTGCGGTAATAATCCAATTAGAGATGTAATTAACGCGATGAAACCAAGGAATGCTTCAATATTTATGTGCATGCATTTTCCTACGCTTGCTTTAACAATATCAGGTTCAAGTTTCGTACTATCGGCTTTTTAAAGTACCTCCTAATATGTAATAATATCATTAAGCTTCTTTGTATAGCCTAAACTAAGCAGAAAAATAGCTTCCAGCCTTAGCCGATACTGCGTTTGCTATTTTTTAACGTAAATTTACCACTAAAATATGTTGATATTGAGTTTCAAGATCTTTATAATATGAAATGTGGGAGGTTAATAAACCTGTCCTCACGATGGTAGGTAATCGTAATTGAGTTTTCACGCTCGTATTTTTGTTAGGAGATTAGCCTCCCAAACTAAAAATAGGGTTTTTTGGTATCTATTACAGCTGCAAGCTCATGGCTTGGGGTTTTAAGGTGCTTTGTAGAGGAATTTACAAAAAGATGTACAAAAGCGTCTAAAGTATCAAATGCTATTCTAAAGCCATCTGCGTAGATCATTTTTTTTGATCAACACATCCGAGACTTAAAAAGTCAGACACAAAAGAATTGAAGATCTGCAAAAAATAGTGTATAATTACTAATGCTTTTTAAGTGAATTTCTTATGGTTTTGTCAAAATTTCTAGATCCAAAAAACAACTATGCATTCAAGCGTATATTTGGTACTGAGAAAAATAAAGATATCCTTATTCACTTTTTCAAAGATGTTCTAAACCTCACTGGTGAAGCAAAATACAGGACGTGGAGTTCTTAAACCACATTTTAAAACCCGATATTTCCTCTAAAAAGGAGAGTATTGTCGATGTACTTTGCAGTAGCAAAAATGGAGTACAAGTAATCGTCGAAATGCAAGTTGCTAGAACGACTGGATTCGAAAAACGTGCACAGTACTATGCTGCTTGAGCTTATTTTAGCCAAGCCGACGTAGGTGGCAAATATCAGGACCTTAAAGAAGTTATCTTCATTGCTATCACTGACTTCGTTCTATTTCCTAAGGAGCCTGAACATGTTTCCACTCATCACATACTTAATATAAAAACCTATAGACATTACTTAAAAGATTTTAAATTTATCTTTATTGAATTGCCAAAATTTTCAAAAACAAAAGAAGATCAATTAGACAATATATTTGAAAAATGGTGTTACTTTTTTAAATACGCAAGTGAGACTATTGAAGAAGATCTAAGAAAAATAGTGGGGAGTGATGAGGTTATATGCAGGGCCTATAATGAGTTAGTTGGATATAATTGGACTAAGGAAGAACGAGCTATATATTATGATGATAAAAAGCGTTAGGATGACAATTTTTCCTGCATCATGCAAAGTAGAATTGAAGGAAAATCGAAGTGGCAAAAGCAATGCTTGCTGAAGGCATGAATGTTGCTACCATTGCTAAAGTAACAGGGTTATCTATTGATGAAATCGAAAAACTGCGTTTTACGTATGATCAAGATAAGAAACGTGAAGATGATCTGTCTTAACCAAAAATTTGATGAAGGTGTTGAAGTTGGTATTGAAAAAGAAAAAACTGAAGGAAAAATCGAAATAGCAGAGAACATACTTAAAGCCGGTGTATCTATTGACTTAATATTTGAATCCACTGGTCTTACTCAAGCTGAAGTTAAACAACTTCAAGAAGTAACGTCTTACCACTCAAATAAGATTCACTGCCAATCGTTCTCAGTGTAGCTTAAACTACAAAGGTTGGTATTAGCTGCTCTTAAACTGTAAATAACCTTAGCTTAAGTGCTAAGAAACTTACTAAGCAGAAAAAAAAGACAAAAGAATCGTGTTGTAGAAGTTGCTCACTCTCTAATCCTGCAAATTGGCGTACTATACTGTCTTGAACGACTTATAAGCGCGTTTCAGCTTGTATAGGGAAAAACCTAGAAGTCTAGGTAAAATTAATAAAGACATAAGACACCAACCGTGATACTTTCGTCGTTTAATCTGCACAGACGAAGATAACTGAATACCTTCAATACCATTGATATTGAAACTGGCGAAACTTGTCAAGTAGTTTTTTTGTTTTTGTTGGATGACGACCGAATCAAGTTGCGGGGGTAGGATTTGAACCTACGACCTTCAGGTTATGAGCCTGACGAGCTACCGAGCTGCTCCACCCCGCGTCGTTGTTTATTTAGTTATTATATATACAATAATAAAAAATAAAAGAATAAAATCCTACTATTGCACACATTTTATGTATTTATTGACTTTTCTTGACATCACAGCCGGTTATATACGCAATAACCTACGCAGCGAGAAATATAACTTGATACTGTGGTTTCCCGTATGTCAATGTGTAGGAATTTTGACCTGTTTCTCTTTAAGCTCTGAACCAAGCTGTGTTTTTACTACATCTATTTTTCTCTCGCTTTTACCTATACTAATTCTAATTGCAATACTGTACAAAAGGTATACAATATTATGTATCACCTTGATTGCAGTGCTTGTAGGGTTTACAGCCAGCAAGCTGAGAACAGCTTTAGTTGATACTCAAATTCTTGATAAGGAGAGGTATGTAAAAAATATCGTTGCTACAGTAAAGGATATTAGCAATAAGGGCTCATATAGACAGTTTCTGCTCTCTGTTGAAAAGCTTCCTTCTGTTATCCCAGCGCCCAGACACTTGGATCCAGAAAAAAATACACAAATTCCAGCGTCACGCACTGGCCACATTGCTTTAGACAACATAAGAATATCAGTTAGAACTAAAGTAGAAAAAGGCATTAAAATAGGCGATCAAATAAAATTGTCAGCAAAGCTTTTTCCGCCAAAGATCGAACCTTCGGAGTATGCATATGATTTTGCAAGAATAGCCTATTATCAGAAAATAAGTGCTACAGGCTTTGTAACGAGCAAAATAGCTTTGCATAAAAAGGCTAAAGCAAGGAAATTTCAAGAGTATATAGAGTCTTTCCGTCAATATATTTATGAAAACCTGCAGCGAAATATCAAAAGACCACATGCGGACATAATCTCCACATTACTGATCGGTAAAAAGGATGGAATAGACCAAAAAGCTATGGATGCAATACGAGATTCAGGCATAGCACATTTGTTTGCTATATCTGGTCTGCACTTATCATTCGTTGCTGGCCTGTTTTTATAGTGTTTCGTAATTTATTTGCAATATCTGAAACTTTAACTCTTAAGTATAACACCAAGAAAATATCTGCATTTTTCACCATTTTGCCAACCACATTTTATCTGCTGGTCACCGGTATGCAAATTTCTGCACAGCACGCGTATATTATGGTGATCTTGGTACTTGTTGCAATAATAATAGAGAGGAAATATCGTGGATTAATAGCAATTGCGTTTGCTGCTTCGGTGATACTTATAATAGAACCAGAAGCGATTTTAAAGCCCGGCTTTCAGATGTCGTTTTCTGCCGTTTTGGCACTGGTTGCTAGTTATCAGATGAATGCCAACAAGCTTTTCAAAATAAAAATAGTGAAATACTTTGTGTCAATAATGATCAGCTCAGTAATAGCAAGCTTAGCAACTGTTCCATACACGGTATACAATTTTAATTACCTTTCAATCAGCGGCATCATCACAAATTTAATTGCTATACCAATAGTTACATTAATTATTATTCCGCTTGGAATAATCTATGTTTATTGATTCCTTTAGGCATTGAGTGGATTATAGCGCCGCTCATAGAGCGCCCAATTGACAGTGTTTTGTATATAACAAATGCAATCGCTAGTTTTCAATATTTGGTTATTCCCATTCGCGCTTTTCCCGCCTCATCAGTTATCATAACAACACTTGGGTTATTGTGGCTGTGCTTTTGGGAAAGAAATTGGCGTTTCTTTGGAATTTTCTTTATTGTGCTGGGTATTTTCTTCAGCGCTATATATAGAACTCCTGATATTCTAGTCAGTGCTGATAATGTTGCAGTAAAGGAGAGTGATGATTTGCTATATTCTCTCACTAGAAAAAATAGGAACTTTGTTGTCAGAACGTGGGCAAAGCAAAACAGGCAGAATCAAATTTTAAATCATACCAAATACAATAATTCAAACAAAAAACTAAAGTGTAGTGATTATGGCTGCATATATAATAAAGGGAATAATAAATCAGTTCTGCTTGCTTATAAAGAAGAAGAGGTTGTAGAAAGTTGTGACAGAGTTGACTTAATAATTCAGTTGAGCAAATTCAACTATCCAGTTTGTAATACTACATTTATTAGACACGCCGATTTAGAAACATATGGCACACATTCTGTTTGGTTAACAAATAGTGACATAAAGATTAGTAAAGTACGTTCAAACAGGCCTTGGCACGCGACTTTAAGTTAAAAAGCTTGCTTTTACATTGTTATTAATGTATAACTAATTTAGTTAAGATGTAAGGAAGTTTATGAACTCAGGTACTTTACTCTCAGGTATTAATGTAACTCACAATGTGGGTAATATAAATGATGCTATTGGCTTTTTCACTAAAGCATGGTGTGCAACAAAGAAATATTCTGTAAATAATACTCTACCTATAGTAGCTGTGAATGCTTGGCTTTAATTTTCCCTAGCCTATGTTGCTGCATTCGTAGTCACTAGTCATGATATGAGCTTCATTACAAATATTCTTAATTCAAGAGCAATGCCAGCCTATGCTCTTGCTTATGTTATTCTTGGAAAAATTTTATTAGCTTCTCTTGTTATAAAGCATGCACACAAGCAAGAAATAAAAGATGAAATATTAAAAAATGGCAAGAATACAATAGATAGAGAGATTAGAGGCGGAGAAAGTGATGGAATAAATGAGATTGCTCAAAATGCATTGACAATAGAAATTGTTCCAGACACGAGCTTTATAGGCAACAAAAAAGAAAATTTTTCTATAGTCTTACCAATTTCTGGAAGACAGAGAGAAATATTGGAGAACAAAAGACAAGAGAATAGAAATAAAATTGTTTTGCTTACTGTGCCATATGTGCTAAGTGGTCTAACTGTAGTTGGTGCATTGATAAAATTTTGCTTTGTCAATATTCAAAGCTGGAAACAATGGACTTTCATTGCAGCAGTAAGTGTTATAGCTATTGTTGGTGCATGCATAATATTAAGCAAACTAAGAAATAATGAAGTAGATAATGCATGTAATACCGTTAAAAGATTCGATAATGAGGATATCCTACTTCCGTGCAGAAAAGGTAGCGTTGTATCAGTAATGGAAAATAAATTTGAAAGTAAGGAGGAGAATGATCCGATGTCTCGATTGATTGGAGTTGTTAAAGAAGTAGGTGGTAAGCTTTGTGGCATAGCAGATGAGAGATTCAAAGGAGTTGAGAATCACTTTAATAGTAGTGTTGATAAGTTTCTGGAAGAAACAAAAAACATATTAAAGCTTTACTGAATAATTTAGAGAAGATCATAAAACAAAATTTAGATGGAGTAGAAGCAACTGCAAATGAAGCAATAATTCAATGTCTGGTGGACATTGGCAAAAGTGTTGATGAGTTATGTAAGGAAGTTGGAAAGAAGGTACAAAACAAACTGGATGAGGTCAGTATAAAAGATTTAGTAGACAATATAAATAGGCTAGCAGAGACTTTAGAAGATAGAGTAGCCAGACTTAAACCTGGAGAACGTATGGGGTTAATGGGAGCATCTTTTACAGATAAAAGATTAACTAATGCACCTAGAGAAAATGGCTCATTACCTCAAGGCGAACAGGCAAGTAGTGATAAAGAACCTGATACACAACGAGTTGATTGGTCAGAAGGAGTAAAAGAAATAGGGCAGCTAAAAAAGAAAATAAAGGCATTGGAGAGAGCATTAGAAGAAAAGGAAAGTAATCAAACCAAAGCTGATAGTGGCATCAGTTCTGAAACTAGCAGCACTGCCTCTAATGGCTTGCATCAAAGTGAAAAAGAAATGCTAGAAGAAGAAAATAAAAATTTAAAAGAGCAAGAATACATAGAAAAGTTACGAAAGGAAAATGCCAAGTTAAAGGAAAGCCTTTCTCCAGAGGTAAAGGAACGAAAAGAAAAAATTAACAGCAAACCAAGTGAATTTTTATATTACGTATTAGAATCCATTAAGCTTGGAGAAAAGGCAACGTTGCGGAATTTTAACAATAAGATAATAATCCACTGGAAAGATGGTTCCCAGACAATTTGCCATATTAAAAAACAAGGTGATCTTCCTAGTACAGAAGTTGATTTCGTAGATAAAAATATTCAAGCAGCATTTGAAGCAGCGTGCGTGTGGTAATTGCAATAGATGTAACCTTAAATATTGATAGTAATGGGGAAAAATTAAGGTTGGATGCCTATATCGCTGAAAAGTGCAACATATCACGCAGTAAAGCGCAGAGATTGATACAAAATGGGCAAGTGAGATTACTTGGCGTACCTATAATTAATAACGATCACATGGTAAAACCAGATGAGAAGTATGTTGTGCATCTTACTTCTAATAACGAATCCACATCGATTGAGCCTAATCACGACATAAAACTTGATATTATCTACGAAGATGAGGACATTATGGTTCTCAATAAACAAAGTGGATTAACAGTGCACCCAGGTGCTGAGACAAATAATGATACGCTCTTGAACGCAGTTATTGCTCACCTTGGTAAAATTCCATATACCCACGTAAGACCAGGAATTGTTCATAGGCTCGATAAAGACACTAGTGGGCTGATGGTAATTCCAAAAAATGAAGAAGCCCATAGTTTTTTGTCTGAATTACTTTCAAATCGCAAGATAAAGCGGGAATATTTAGCAGTAGTTTGGGGAATATTGCCTTCTAACCAGGGAACTATAAAAACTAATATTGCTCCAAAACGTAGCAACAAAGAAATGATGTATGTAACGAAAACCACAGGAAAACTGGCAATTACCCATTATTTGGTGCAGAAAGTTGTAGGAAAAGCAAGCCTAGTTAAATGTGTTTTGGAAACGGGCAGAACACACCAAATTCGAGTACATATGAGTCACATGGGACATTCTATTGTTGGTGACCAAGTCTACGGAAAAAATAGCAGTAAAAGCGCAAAATACGCTAAAAGCTCCGATTTTATTTGTGTCTTCAATAGACAAGCATTACATGCCTATAAGCTAGGATTATATCACCCAAAGAGCAAGGAATATATGGACTTTTGCTCTGATTTACCGCAAGACATGAGAACTTTAATTGATGAGTTTGAAGAACTAACAAATTGTAGAAACAAAAAAACTACTTGACAACCTCCGCCGTTACCCTTATTATAGCATTGAAGCTATTCACTTAGCTTCAATCTGCGCAGGTTAAACGACGAAAGTATCACGGTTGGCGTCTTATGTTTAATTTTTTGCACTATGTGCACCTCATGTCTTTATTAATTTCACCTAGACTTCTAGGTTTTTGCCTATACAAGCTGAAACGCGCTTATAAGTCGTTCAAGACAGTATAGTACGCCAATTTGCAGGATTAGAGAGTGAG